>DASQVN010000832.1:0-6595 GCA_035640755.1 Rhodopila sp. | reverse complement strand
CCGACGTGGCCCGTGCGGGCGGCCTGACGGAGATCCGGCGCATCTCGGCGCTGACCAGCGCGCACGGGGTGCGGCTGGCCCCGCATGCCTGGGGCAGCGGCGTGCTGTTCGCGGCGAGCATTCATGTCGCGATGGCGGCGGCGAACTGCCACGTCCTGGAGGTGACACAGGGCTACATGCCGATGATGTGGGAGCTGTTTGAGGAACCGTTCGATATCAGGCCGGATGGAACAGTGCATGCGCCCGACCGGCCCGGGCTGGGCTTCACCTTGCGGACGGATGCACCGGAGCGGTTCCGGTATGTCGAGGGGCCGGAATTTGTGTTTTAGGCACCGGCTGAGCGCAATCACGCCGGCTACGATTCGGCAAGCCCGATTGCGGCCAATGTGCTGGCGACAAGCCCAATCCGGCATCACACCCGGTTAACCTGCACCGGTTGTGGTCGGATCCTGCGGGCGCAGCTGTTCTCGGATCCGCCTCCGGTTGTGGGCAGCAAGATCGGCCGCGGCTTGGACCGATGGCGCGGGTGTGTGAAGAATGATAGCCGAGACAATCAAGCAGAAGCGACGGGGGAGACGAATGCGCCTCAAAGACAAGGTAGTGGTGATCGTCGGGGCTGGCCAAAATCCTGGCGAAACCATTGGCAATGGGCGCGCCACGGCATTGCGCTTCGCGCAGGAGGGGGCGCGCATTCTTGCCGTCGATCGTGACGGCAATCTCGCAGAGGAGACCGCGCGGCAGGCCGGCGACGCGGGTGCGGACTGCGCCCCGTTCGTCGCTGACGTGACGCGCGAGGCAACTCTCCAAGCGGCCATGGCGGAAGCCGTGCGGCGCTGGGGGCGCATCGACGTGCTTCACTACAATGTAGGCATCAGCATCGAGGGCAAAGATGCGCCGGTCACGGACATCACCGAGGCGGCGTTCGACCGCATCTGCCAGGTGAACCTCCGTGGCGCGGTGATGAGCTGCAAGCATGCGCTTCCCATCATGCGCGCCCAGCGGAGCGGCGTGGTTCTGATGATCTCGTCGATCTCCGCCTACGAGATTTATCCTTTCGTTGCGTATAAGGCGACGAAGGCCGCGCTGATTGCCTTCACCCAGCAATTGGCCATCAACAACGCCGAATATGGGATCCGTGCGAATGCGATCCTTCCCGGGTTGATCGAGACGCCCATGGGTGTGGATATGCGCGTCCGCCTGACCGGTCGGCCAAGGGAGGAGATCGTCGCCGAGCGTGCCGCGCGGGTGCCGCTGAAAGGCCATCGACCCACCGGCTGGGATGTCGCCAACGCGGCGCTGTTCCTGGCCTCCGATGAGGCCGCCTTCATCACCGGGGTCGCCCTGCCCGTCGATGGCGGTGCACTGGTATGTATCGGCGAACACCGGGCGAATTGAGTGAGCATCTGTGGGACTGAGGAGGAGAAAATGCCGATCACCACGAAATATCTGTTCATGGCCGGTATGGACGTAGCGCCGGAGAAGGAGGCGCTATTCAACGAGGTCTACGACACCGAGCACGTGCCGCTGCTGCTGCAGGTGCCGGGTGTGCGCGCGGTGAGCCGTATGAAGACCGAGCCGGCCGCCTTCAATATCGGTGGCGAGCGCAAGGTGCTGGATGGCGGGGGCGAGCCCCAATACGTGGCCATCTACGAGATCGACAGCCCCGACGTGTTACTCAGCAAGGAGTGGGCGGAAGCTGTGGAAAGAGGCCGTTGGCCAAGCGAGGTGCGACCCTTCACCTCGAACCGCCGCCACGTGGTACGCAAGATCATCTGAGTGTGGGCAGGCCCGGGAGGGGCCGCTCCGTCTGGCGGCGAACCTGGGCGGTTGTAACGGACGGAGGTCTGGCCCGGCCTGTTCGGCGGCGCGCTGCTGGTCTCGTCAGACCCGAAATGCTTCGGTCCGTGCACTCTGACCACGGCTGGTGCCGATCTGATGGTGCCACGCTGAATACGATCGCGGGGCGCTCCAGATTTGAGAACGCTACAAAACATCTGTGAATCGAGGTCAATACGGGAATTGAGAATGCGGCAATGACCGACGGAACCGCCGAACCCCGCGTCCGAATGACCGTCGCCGAAGCGCGCGCCCTCGGCGAGGCCGCGATGCGCGGCGCCGGCTACGACGACGACGAGGCGCGCATCCTGACCGACCACGTGCTGGACGCGGCACTGTGCGGCTACGAATATTCCGGCCTGCCGAAACTTCTGAACGTTGTCGACGCCCCGGATTTCCGGCTGCCGCGGCGGCCCGTCACGATGCTGCGGGAAACCGGAGCGACCGCTATGATCGACGGCGGCAACAACACTGGTATGATTGCCGGCTACCGTGCCGCCCAGGCAACCATCGAGCGGGCGAACGCAAATGGGCTGGCCATTGTTTGCCTCGCCAATACCTGGATGACCGGGCGCAGCGCCTACTACTGCGAAATGATCGCCCGTGCCGGCCTGGTCGTCATCCACACGGTGGCCTCGCCACCCGCGGTGGCCCCCTTTGGCGGCACGCGGCCAGTGCTGGGGACCAACCCGATCGCATTCGGGTTCCCGACCGAACACGATCCGCTGGTCATCGACATGGGCACATCAGCGTTCATGGGCACCGACCTGCAGTTTCGGGAACGCCTCGGCGCGCCGATTCCGGCAGGCGTGGCGCTCGGCCCGGACGGACAGCCGAAAACGGACGCCAGCGCGGCCCGGCACGGCGCCTTGCTTCCCTTCGGCGGGCCGGCGGGTGGCTACAAGGGGTTCGGCCTTGCCCTCGCCATGGACGCACTCGGCGCGTTAACCGCCGGGGTCCGGCCCGCGGATGCCGTCAGCGGCTATGTGTTCATTGCGTTCAAGCCGGACCTGTTCCTGCCGCCCCAGGAGTACCGACATGAAGTCACCCGGCGGATCGAGATGATCAAGGCCACGCCGCGCCAGCCCGGCGTGGCGGAAATCCGCATTCCGGGAGAGCGCAGCTACACGACACGTGCCCGTCTGACGCAGCAAGGGATCGAGATCGACCGCAGGATCCATCATGCGCTGCGCCGCCTCTCGGAAGGCAAGCTCGATCACGGCGGTTGAAGTTCACTGCGTTGCGGTGTGAAACCAGAATGCATAAGGCCGCTAATCGACGTCCCAATTTGACCGTCTGGACTGGACTAGGCACGCTGTGAGCAACTTGAGCTAGCTTCGCCTGCCTCACCAGACCTGCTGACCAGCCTAAGAAGCTGATCAACCATTGGCTTTGTCGCTTTGCTCAGGTTTTCCGGCCGTCGGTACAGCAACCACGTGATGATCATGTGTGTGATGCTACCCATCAGGATCGTTGCTGTTTGATATGGGTCCAGCTTCGCATCCCACTCACCGCGGCGGCTGCCTTCCCGCAGCATGGAAACAACGATCCGGCCAAAATCGTCCAACGCCCGCCGAACCCGTGCTTCCTCGATCAGGACACTCGGCCAGATCTCGAGGTACAGCAATCGTGCCCAATCAGGGTTGCGGCGGGCATAGTCAACGGCCATGCATAGGAACAGATGAAGTCTTTCCCGCATTGATCGGAGGCCAAGAGCGCGTTCCAGGAACTCCGTGTAGAATTGGGAGAGCCGCCGGATCGGAATTTCGTAGGCGAGGTCCTCCTTGCTCGGATAATAGTCGTAAATCGACGACACCGAGATGCCGGCTTCGGCCGCGATATCGGCCATCTTGCTTTTGGCGATGCCGTCGCGTGCGAAGACCCGGGTTGCCGCCTCCAACAGATCAAGCTGCCGACGGCGGCTGCGCATTTGTTTGGGATCCCGGGCTCCGACCAAGTATCCGCTTGCTGCCTGTTCCAGGATTGCCAGCCACTGTTCCTTCGTTGCGGTAATGACATCATCGGGCATCTGCGGGTCTGCATCCTCGCGTATGAGCGATCCGGGGGATCAGCACTCGGTCACTCCATAAAGCAGGCGCCCCCTGGTCGCAATCGGCGGGAGTGCCGTGACCATCGGCTGCGCTTGACAGGCCAGGAGGCGCTGCATAAAAGCGAATCATATTCGGATTTAGTTCGCCACGATCTCCGAACCAAAAGCGGGAGCGTCAAGATGAACACGGCTCGGCCGAATCGGATTCGGGACCATGCAGGCCCCGTATAGCCGTATCCTCTCCGATCTGCTGTTTGAACAGGCGACACGCCATGGCGACCGTCCCGCCGTGATCGCCGGCGATGACGTGCTGAGCTACGCCGAGCTGCTGGACCGCTCCTGCCACGTTGCCGCCGGGTTGCGGGAGCGCGGTTTGGCGCGCGGCGACCGCGTCGGGCTGCTCATCAACAACCGGCCGGAGTGGCTGGAAGCGTTCTTCGGCACCCTGATCGCCGGCGGCGTGGTGGTGGCGCTCAGTACATGGTCCACCGCCGACGAACTGGACTGGTTGCTGCAGGACGCGCAAGTACGGACGCTGATCACGCTGGACCGTTTCGGCGGCAACAATTTTGTCGCGGCGCTGTCCCGCCTGGTGCCCGAGGCCGTCGGCAGCGGGGAATGGCGTTCCAGCCGCTATCCCGCCCTGCGGGACATCGTTGTCGTCGGCGGGCATGGTTTCCAGCCTTACGAACGCCTGCTTCTGGCTGCACGGCGGGCGCGTCCCGTCCCCGGTGTCGGACCGCGCGCCAGCGATGATGCCATCATCATCTACACGTCAGGCTCCAGCAGCCGGCCGAAATCCGTGCCTTTGGCGCATGACGGCATCATCGAGAACGGCTTCAATATCGGCGAGCGCCAGGGCTATGGACCGGAGGACCGGGTGCTGCTGGCGCCTCCACTGTTCTGGTCCTACGGCAGCGCCAATGCGATGTTGGCCACGCTGACGCACGGTGCGGCGCTGGTGCTGCAGGGGCGCTTTGATGCCGGGGAGGCGATCAGCCTGATCGAGCGGCATCGCTGCACCGCGCTCTACACCCTGCCGGCCATCACCAGTGCGATCATCTCGCATCCGACGTTCAGCCGGGACCGCGTCCGCAGTCTGCGCACCGGCCTGACCATTGGCGCGCCACAAGACGTTATCGCCGCCGCCACGGTGCTGGGCGCGGCGGAGATCTGCAACGTCTACGGCCAGACCGAAAGCTACGGCAATTGCTGCGTCACGCCGCATGACTGGCCGCTGGAACGCCGCGCTGCCTGCCAGGGGCCGCCGTTGCCTGGCGTGACGATCCGGATCACCGATGACGCGACCGGTGAGCCGGTTCCGGCGGGGAAGGAGGGCATGATCGAGGTCCGCGGCTATCTGATGCGCGGCTATACTGGCAGCAGCGTCGACCAGACCCCTGCCGTGATGACCAGGGACGGGTTCTTCCGCACCGGCGACATGGGCCGGCTGCTGCCCGACGGCACGCTGTCGTTCAGCGGCCGGGTGACCGAGATGATCAAGAAGAGCGGCATCAACATCTCCCCGGCCGAGGTCGAGGACGTGCTGATGCGCCACCCCGGCGTTGCATTGGCCGGCGTCGTTGGCGTACCCGATCCGACACAGGGCGAACTGCTGGTGGCGTTCGTCGTCGCGAAGCCCGGTGAGGCGCTGCGGGCGGAGGAATTGTCGGCCCACTGCCGAGCGCTGGTGTCTCGCTACAAGGTGCCCGACGCGATCGAGATCCGGGAGGCGCTGCCGATGACCGTCACCGGGAAGCTGATGCGGCGTGACCTGAAGCAGATTGCCGCATCACTGCGGCCGGCGACGCGCGCATGACCCGGGAAGCCTGGAACCGCTGGGGCGAGAGGGATGAGCGCGGCGCGCTGAACCATATCGGGCCGGATCAGGTGCGGCACGCAGCGGCGCTGGTGCGGTCGGGGCAGGTTCTGTCCTTGGCTCAGCCGTTGTCGCCTCGGACGCCGGTGCCGAAGCATCGCGCGGGCGTGCAGCACTTCATGGGCCGCGATGGCGGCGACTATGCGGCGGGCGCGCGCCGCCCTGGCGGGTTTCAGTTCGCCGAAGATACGGTCGTGCTGCCGCTGCATATCGGCACGCACATCGATGCTTTGTGCCATGCCTGGTATGACGACGCGCTGTACAACGGCTTCCCCAGCAACGGCACACGCAGCACATCTGGCGCCAACCGCTGCGGAATCGACAAGATGGGGCCGATTGCGGGGCGCGGGTTACTGCTGGATGTTGCTGCGCTGCAGGGTGGCCCACTGCGGGATGGCAGCGCCATCACCGCGGATGATCTGCGGCGGGCAGCGGACAAGGCAGGAGCCGAACCGCAGGCGGGTGATATCGTGCTGATCCGCACGGGCTGGGGCGAGCATCAGGCACTGGCACCGGACGTTTCCTTCGACGCCGAACCCGGCTTGGATTTGGGGGCCGGGTTATGGCTCGCCGAACGCAATGTGGCGGTGGTTGGCGCCGATAATTATGCCGTTGAGGTGCTGCCATTCGAAGCCGGGACTGTGTTTCCGGTGCACCAGCGGCTGATCCGCGATTTCGGCATTCCGCTGCTGGAGGGGCTGGATCTGCGCGTCCTGTCGGCCAGCGGCCGGGGTACGTTCCTGTTCACCGCAAGCCCATTGCCCGTGGTGGGCGGCACCGGCAGCCCAATCAGCCCGATGGCCATTCTATAGCATGTCACGCCTGAACCA
>DASQVN010000831.1:0-5535 GCA_035640755.1 Rhodopila sp. | reverse complement strand
GTCGGGCAGCTTGCGGTCATTGATGTACTTGGCCGAGAGTTCCACCGCGGCGCGGATCGCCTCATCCGTGTAGCGGACCTTGTGGTGCTTCTCGTAGTTCAGCTTCAGGCCGCGCAGGATCTTCACGCTGTCTTCCAGGGTTGGCTCGTTCACGTCGATCTTCTGGAAGCGGCGGACCAGGGCACGGTCCTTTTCAAAATAGTTGCGGAACTCCTTATATGTGGTACTGCCGATGCAGCGCAGCGTGCCGGAGGCAAGCGCCGGCTTCAGCAGGTTCGATGCATCCATTGCGCCGCCGCTGGTCGCACCGGCGCCGATCACGGTGTGGATCTCGTCGATGAACAGGATGGCGCCCGGCTGGTTCTCCAGCTCGCTCACCACCGCCTTCAGCCGTTCCTCGAAGTCGCCGCGGTAGCGCGTGCCGGCCAGCAGCGCGCCCATATCCAGCGCGAAGATCGTCGATTTAGCCAGGACCTCGGGCACATCGCCCTCGACGATGCGCTTCGCCAGCCCTTCCGCGATGGCGGTCTCGCCGACGCCAGGATCACCCACATAGAGCGGGTTGTTCTTGGTGCGGCGGCAGAGGATCTGAATGGTCCGCTCGATCTCCAGGTCGCGGCCGATCAGCGGGTCGATCTTGCCGGCCATCGCCTTCTTGTTCAGGTTCACGCAGTAGTTCGACAGCGCATCCTGGCCGCGCCGGCTCGGCTTTTCCTCGCGCTCCTGCTCCGGCTCCTTGCCCTCGCCGCCCTGGCCGCTGGTGCCGCTGATCGGGCGCTGGGTGGAGCGGCCAGGCGCCTTGGCGATGCCGTGGCTGATGAAGTTGACCGCATCCAACCGGGTCATGTCCTGCAATTGCAGGAAATAGACCGCGTGACTCTCCCGCTCGCTGAACAGGGCAACCAGTACGTTGGCGCCGGTCACCTCATCGCGGCCCGAGGACTGGACATGGATGGCGGCGCGCTGCACGACACGCTGGAACCCGGCAGTGGGCTTCGGGTCGCCCGGCCGATCGGTCGCAAGGCCGGCCAGGTCCTTGTCCAGGAATTCAGTCAGGTCACTGCGCAGCTTGTCCAGGTCAACGCCGCAGGCACGCAACACGGTGGCCGCGTCGGTGTCGTCGGCGAGGCCAAGCAGCAGGTGTTCCAGGGTTGCGTATTCGTGGCGGCGTTCGCTGGCCAGGGACAGGGCGCGGTGAAGCGTCTGTTCGAGGTTACGTGAAAGCATAAAAGACGCTCCTACACGCTTGGGGTCCGCCAGGGGAAGCCTCCAGGGGGACTCGGTCTCTTCGAATGGGTGATAACAGGAAACCGCCCGTACTCATGGTGCCGTCGCCGAACGCGATTTGCTCATCATTCCTTCTCGATCGTGCATTGCAACGGGTGCTGGTTCTGCCTCGCCAAGTCCATGACCTGGGTCACCTTGGTCTCGGCGACTTCGTAGGTATAGACGCCGCAGACGCCGACGCCGCGGCGGTGGACATGCAGCATGATGCGCGTCGCCTCCTCCCGCGACTTCTGGAAGAACCGCTCCAACACGTGAACGACGAACTCCATCGGTGTGTAGTCGTCGTTCAGCATCAGCACCTTGTACATGGCCGGCTTGCGGGTCTTCGGACGTGCCTTGACGACGACCCCCGTGTTTGGGCCTTCCGTCGTCCCGCCGCCGCGCTTGTCGTTGTCGCTCATCGTTGTCGCATCCATTCGCCGTCCCGCGTACTCTGGCGAGAATTGCTGCTGCCCGTTGCCGCTGCGTCCTGCCGGCGCCGCGCCGGCCTTCGTCAGTAACTCCCGTGTCTGCCAACCAATCCTGTGGCAATCAATCCTGTGCCAATCAATCCTGTGTCCGCCCAGGCTCAGGTTCAAGCATATCGGATGGTCCCATCGCGATAAAAGAGGATCGGCATCAGTCTTTGGTCATTGACGATTGCGCCGACCGGAGCCGACTGCAAGAGGCTTTCGCAGACCATCGCAAAATCGGTCCGGCCTGCCTACGTGCCGGCCTGCCCGCATTCTGGCCTGCCCGCATTGGCGCGCGATCGGCTGCGGCGGATCCGTCGGAACCGATCAGGCGCTGAAACGGCAAAGGCCCGGACAGATGTCCGGGCCTCGCATTCACCACAGTGGCCACCGGAGTGGCGGCGGGGCGGCCTCGCCGGCCCCCGCCTTTAGCGGATCGATGTTTCAGGCGACCTTGGCAAACTTCTCGACCACGATATTCACCCGGGCGGTCAGCGGCGCCAGGGTCTGCTCGGTCAGCTTGAAGGATGCATCCGTCAGCTTGCCCGACTCGGCCAGCGTCTTCTCAAGCTGGGCGCGGGCAAAATTGGCCTGCAGGTCGAACGCGTCCTTGAGGGACTTCACGCCGGTCAGCGCCTTGAAAGCAGAGATGCTTTCCTCGAACGAGGACTGTGCCGCAGACGCGATCTGCTTCGACAGGTCCTGCACGCCGGTGGCCCAGATCTGGCCCGACTTGACCAGCGCTTCCACGTTGCCC
Source organism: Rhodopila sp. (assembly GCA_035640755.1). GTDB lineage: Bacteria > Pseudomonadota > Alphaproteobacteria > Acetobacterales > Acetobacteraceae > Rhodopila. The sequence continues at coordinate 3,039 of DASQVN010000831.1, read as the reverse complement.
TGGTTGAAGGCAACAAACTCCTCGGCCGTCTTCATCGCTTTTTCCATTCCTTCCTTTACCTTGCTCTGTGTGTTTTCGAAGCCGGCGGTTGCCTTGGCAACGCCTGCCCTCAGGTTTTCGACGGTAGCGTCAATCGCGGGCTCGGGCGCCTTGTCAGAAGCAGGAACTTCCGTGATTTTGGGCTTGGTGGTCATCGTGTCGCCTCGTTTGGATTGTTTATCCGTAGACTGCCATGCCGCGGCCAGCGGCGCGCGTTGCGACTGACCCCATATGCGGTTGCGTCGCCGACTCTGCTGCACCGCAACACAAGCCGAATCCGCATATAGAATCCTACGCGCAGGTAATCAAGCGAATTTTTGTGCACCGCACAAAAAATCTGCCGCCCCGATTCGCACGCGATTGTCCTGCGCCGGTATGCCCCTCGGACGGGCCGTTCCGGCTGCCCCCCGGCTGGTCCCAGGCGTTTCCCCGGCCGGTCCCCGAGCGTGGGCCGAGGGGGGGCTATGTCAAATCTCAGCGCCGGCACGTAACGCCCTCAGCTTTCTGGGTTTTCCACAACTTTCTTGCTGGACAGCGGTTGATCGGAAACCGTAAGGTACAATCGTTGCTCAGGAAGGAACGGTGATGGTCAGGTTTGCGTGGCGTGTGCGCAAGCGCGTGGTGTGCTGTATTCTGCTCACCGTGACAATGATCGCTGGCGCCGCGCCATCCCCCGCGGGCGCGCAGATTGGTTCGCCACGCTACAGCTCCATCATCGTCAATGCCGCGACCGGGGACGTGCTGGAGGAAGTCAGCCCCGACCAGCCGCGCCACCCGGCCAGCCTGACCAAGATGATGACCCTGTACATGGCGTTCGAGGCGCTGCGCGACCGCCGCATCACCCTCGATCAGCTCGTGCCCGTCACCGCCCACGCCGCCGCCATGGAACCGTCCAAGCTCGGCCTGATCCCCGGTACGCGCCTGACCGTCGAGCAGGCGATCCTCGGCCTGGTCACCAAGTCGGCCAACGATGCCGCCGCTGCACTCGGGGAAATGCTGGGCGGCAGCGAAGACCGTTTCGCCCAGATGATGACGCTGCGCGCCCGTGCGCTCGGGATGTCAGGCACGACGTTCACCAATGCGTCCGGCCTGCCAGACCCGGCACAATGGACCACGGCGCGCGATCTGGCGATCCTCGCCCGCCACCTGGTTGCCGACTTCCCGGACAACTACCGCTACTTCTCGACCCCCAGCTTCACGTGGCACCGGCAGGTGATCTTCAACCATGACCACCTGCTGCGCACCTATCCCGGCGCAGATGGGCTGAAGACCGGCTATACCGATGCCTCCGGCCACAACCTGGTCACCAGCGCCGTGCGCGGCGGCGTGCGCCTGATCGGCGTGGTGCTGGGCGCGTCCTCGAACGGCGAGCGCGACATCCACATGGCCGCCCTGCTCGACCGCGGGTTTGAGCAGATGGACGTGCCGATCATGCCGCGCCATCCGATGGCGGTGGCCAGCCGCGTCACGCTGGTGTCCACCGCCCACGCCGAAACCGTCCACGCCGCCCCGGCCCGCAGCCATGCGGCGAACTGGTCAGTCGTGGTCGGCAGCTTCGCCACCGCCTCGGCCGCGCATTCAGCCGCCGTCGCCGCCCGCCGCGACGCCGACGCCGGAGAGGCGCGGGTGGCCCCGGTTCGCCAACACCGGAAAACCCTGTGGCGCGCCGAAGTGCTGGGCCTGACCCAGGGCGACGCGCAGGATGTCTGCTCCGGCCGGCGCAGGGCCGAATGCGTGGTAATCCGTCCCGCCCAGCGGCAGGTCGCCAGCCGTTAGCGCCTAGGTCACGGTTTCCGACGGGTCCGCCTCCATCGATCACGCACTAGGCTACCGGCTGAGCGTTCGGATGTTGCCGACCGCGGGCTTTCGACGTGCGGTTCATACCACCCTGTCGTCGCCGCCACTCGTGGAGGGCGGCCCTCTCTGGCCGCCGCGCAACGAGGGACGGGTTCAGTCGCCCTTGAACGCCGGCTTGCGCTTCTCCAGGAAGGCGTTCACCGCTTCCCGATGGTCGCCGGTCGCGTGGGTCAGCGCCTGCAGGCTGGCGGAGAGCTCCAGCAGCGTATCGAGCCGGCTGTGGCGGCCTTCGATCAGCAGGCGCTTGGCCATGCGCACGGCATGGGGCGGGTTTGCCGCGATCCGCGCGGCCAGTGCCTTCGCCGCCTCCATCAGTACCGCGTCCGGCACCACGCGGGAAACCAGGCCGCAGGCCAGCGCCTCCTGCGCGTCCAGTATGTCGCCGGTGAACGCCATTTCGCACGCCTTTGAATAGCCGACGACGCGCGGCAGCAGCCAGGCCCCGCCGTCGCCGGGTACGATGCCGACCTTGACGAAGCTTTCCGCGAAGCGCGCGCTTTCGGCTGCAATGCGCATGTCGCACATGCAGGCCAAGTCGAGGCCGGCGCCGATCGCCGGCCCGTTCACCGCGGCGATGATGGGCACGTCCAGCTTCTCGAACGCCAGCGGGATGCGCTGAATGCCGAACTTGTAGTAGCGCGGGGTCAGCGCCGGCCGCTCCGCCCGCTGTTCGAACGCCTGCTTCATCGCGCGCAGGTCGCCGCCCGAGCTGAAGGCGGTTCCGGCGCCGGTCAGGATGGCGACGCGGGCGGTCCCGTCCTCATTTAGCCGCTCGATCGCATCGACAATCGCGTCGACCGTCTCCCGCTCACTGATCGGGTTGCGCATGGCGGGATCGTTCAGCGTGATGGTGACGATCGCGCCGTCCTGTTCATACAGCACCTTGTCGGACATGGTCGGGCGGTTCCTTCGTTCGCGCGTGGGTCGTTCGCGCGTGGCCGTTTGAGGCGGACCCGTCGGAAAACCGAATCACGCGCTCAAGCAAGGCTTGGCAGCGTGATCCGCACCGTCGAGCGGGTCAACCTCGGCTGATCACGCTGTAACGAAGCCCCAGGCCGCAGCAGGCATCACGCGATCGCAGGCCGCAGCCGAGTGCGTGCGAGGCGGCGCACAATGAAGGCAACGGCGAAGCATGCCGTGATC
>DASQVN010000830.1:0-4552 GCA_035640755.1 Rhodopila sp. | reverse complement strand
GTCAGACCGCCTTCGGGGAACAGGTCACCCAGATAGAGCATGATCGCGACCTGCTCCGTGATCAGCGCATCGCCGTGCCGGATCGCCGGCACCTTCCCCATCGGGTTGATGGACAAGTATCCGGGCTGGCGCTGCTCCCCTGCCTTCAGGTTCAGCACCTTCAGCTCATACGGAGCGCCCAGTTCCTCGAGCAGCATCAAGGTCGCCGAGGAGCGGGAATTCGGCGCGTGGAACAGCGTAATTGGAGCGACCTCTGTCATGCATCACCTCTCGCGTTCATTCGTCCAGCCTCCGCCATGATCAGCGCCAGCTTCGCTCGGCTTTCGTCGGGAATCGGCACCGGCCGCTGCGTCCCACGCTCGACGAACACATGCACGAAGTATCCCTCGGCGGCCGCGGTGTCGTCGTCATTGCGGAATACCCCGATCTCATAACGAACCGAGCTGCGGCCGATCTGCGCGACCCGGATGCCAACCGTCACCCGGTCGGGAAACGCCAGCGAGGAATAGTAGCGGCAGGCCACCTCGGCCACCACGCAGTGCACCGGACCGTCGAGCAGGCCGACCACCTGCTCGGTCATCTCGTAGTAGGTAACGGCGGTATCGAAGAAGGAGAAGTAGTTGACGTTGTTCACATGCTGGAACACGTCATTGTCCATCCACCGCGTGGTGATGTGGTGGAACCAGCGGTAATTGCTGCGCTTCCCGGGCGCGGGCCGGCTCATGCGTTCATCCTGTCCTGCCAGTGACGGCGGCAGGTCTAACCTACCTGATCCGCGTTGGACAGAAGGCGCGGCGGCGGGGTAGAGGGCACGGCTCGCTACCGGAAGGTTCCGCCTTGCTGCACTCCCTGCGTTCCTTCGCCCTGGCCGCGATCATCCTGCCCAACCTGGCTATGCCCGTGCCGTGCTGACGGATAGCACGCCGCTCGCCGTGGCCGGCATCATGGCCGGCAGGGCGCGCTGGCTGGAGCTCCGGCTCAACCCGCGCGAAAGTCCGGTCGCGTGGCAGGTGTCAGGCTGGATCTGGCCAGCGTGCCACCTGTTCTGCGGCCTGCTGCTGGGGTATCGGGAAGCTTAACGGTGTTCACCGCGGCACCCGTCCAGGAAGCGGGCGACCGCCATCCGCACATACGCTTCGATCTCCGCCCGATCCGGTGCGGGACGTAGGCCCAGCAGGCACTGGAGCTGGAAATTGCCCAGCAGAATACCCCAGAACTGGTGCGCAGCCTGTTCCGGATCGTCGATGCGCAAGGCGCCGCGCTGCGCCTGCTGGCTGAAGTAGCGCGCCAGCACCGCGCGTGAATGACCGGGACCGGCGGCCCAGAAGCGCTCTGCTAGTTCCTTCATGAAGGTGCCCTCGGCGACCACCAGGCGATAGACGCCGATGGCTTCGGGCATCGTCACGATCTGCAGGTAGCGGGTGCCGATCTCCACCAGCACGTCATCCGGGGGGCGGTCATGCAAGCCCTCATCCTCGCACCACTCGGCGAAGATCTGCCCGCAGCGCTGGGTCATGATCGCCTCGAACAGCCCCTGCTTGCCGCCGAACAGGGCATAGAGCGTCTGGCGCGATCCGCCCGAGCGGGCGATCACGTCATCCAACGTCGTGTTGGCATAGCCCTTTGCCAGGAACGCTGCCGTTGCAGCCTCCAGAAAGGCCTGCCGCCTTGCTTCCAGCCGTGGCCGAGCTGGTGCTTCCGCTACCTTGACCATCACACTCCCGTGCGCCGAAAAATCCTGGCCTTGATGTGTACTGTCCGATACAATACGTCAAGCCCGCCGAAAAACGGCTTATCTTGCCATATAGGCTCTCCATGGATCAGCACGTCTCTTACCTCGAGGAAGACCACCCACGTCTTTCCTCAAGGGCCCGCCGCCGCCTGCGGCTGCGACCGTTCCTGCTTTCCGCCGCCGCGCTCGCCCTCCTGGGCATCGGCGCGTGGTATGGCTACGACTACTGGACAACCGGCCGGTTCCTCGTTTCAACCGACGACGCCTATCTCCAGGCCGACAACGTCATCATCAGCCCCAAGGTCGCCGGCTACATCTCGGACGTGCTGGTGGCCGACAATCAGCCAGTGCAGGCCGGTCAGGTGCTGGCCAGGATCGACGACCGAGACTATCGCACCGCACTCGACGTCGCCCGCGCCAACGTGGCCGCCGAACAGGCGGCGATCGACAACCTGCAGCAGCAGATCGACCAGCAGAAGCTGACCATCGCCATGGCCGAGGCAACCGTTCAGTCCGACCAGGCACAGCTCATCTTCGCACAGCAGGATTTCGACCGCTACGCCAGCCTGTCGAAGACCGGCGCCGGCACGATCCAGAGCGCGCAGCGCGCCACAGCGGCAATCCATGAGCGTCAGGCGATCCTCGACCACGACACCGTCGCGGTCGCCGCCGCCCGCAAGCAGATCGACGTACTCGGCACCCAGCTCGCCGAGGCGCGCGCCTTACTGCAGCAGCGCCAGGCAACGCTGCGCCAGGCCGACCTGAACCTGAGCTATACCACGATCACCGCACCGGTCGCCGGCACGGTGGGCGCGCGCACCCTGCGGGTCGGCCAGTACGTGCAGGCCGGCACGCAGCTGATGGCCGTCGTACCGCTGCACGCCGTGTATATCTCGGCGAACTACAAGGAAACCCAGCTCACCGACGTGAAGGCCGGCCAGCCCGTCACCATCAGCGTCGATACCTTCCCGGGCGTGGTCGTGCATGGCGTCGTCGACAGCATCGCACCCGCCAGCGGTCAGGAATTCGCCCTGCTGCCGCCCGACAACGCCACCGGCAACTTCACCAAGATCGTCCAGCGCGTGCCGGTGAAGATCACCATCGACCCGCGTGACAGGCTGATTGGCCGCCTGCGCCCCGGCATGTCGGTCGAGCCGACCATCGACACACTGGACCACGGATCATGAGTACGCAGGAACAGCCGGTCTCGCTCAAGACCGGCATCGCCGTCGGCGGCGCACTGATCGGCGCCTTCATGGCAGTGCTGAACATCCAGGTGACGAACTCGTCCCTGCCCGACATCGAGGGCGGCATCGGCACCGGCGGCGTCAACGGCGCCTGGATCAGCACCGCCTACCTGATCGGCGAGATCATCGTCATCCCGATGACCGACTTCCTGAGCCGGGTCTTCACGCTCCGCCGCTTCCTCATCGCCTGCACGGCCCTTTTCCTGCTGTTCTCCGCCGCCTGCGGCCAGGCGCACAGCCTGGGTGAGATGATCGTGCTGCGCGCCCTGCAGGGCTTCTTCGGCGGCGTGCTGATCCCGCTGGCGTTCACCATCATCGTCGCCATGCTGCCGCCGTCGAAGCGGCCGATGGGGTTTGCCGGCTTTTCCATCACCGCAACCTTCGCCCCGGCGATCGGCCCCACCATCGGCGGCTGGCTCACCGACAACTACGGCTGGCCGACGATCTTCTACATGAATCTCGTACCCGGCGCGGTGATGCTGGCGGCGCTGATCTACGGGCTGCCGAGATCCCAGCCGCAGTACCGCCTGTTCGCCCGGGGCGACTGGGTCGGCATCGCCCTGATGGCGGTGGGCCTCGCCGCCTTCCAGACCGTGCTCGACGACGGCAACGTCTATGACTGGTTCGGCTCGCCGTTCATCGTGAAGCTCAGCCTCATCTCGGCCCTGGCGCTGACCGTGTTCGTGATCTGGGAGCTGCGGCGCGACGATCCGCTGATTCGTTTCCGCCTCCTCGCCCGCCGCAATTTCGGCTTCGGCACGCTCAGCAATCTGCTGGTCGGTTTCGCGCTCTACGGAGCGTCCTATCTGCTGCCGCAGTACCTGGCGGTCTCCCAGGGCTTCAGCGCGCAGCAGAGCGGCGAGGTCATGGCCTGGACCGGCCTGCCGCAGCTCGTGGTCATTCCGCTGATGCCGCTGCTGATGCGCAAGTTCGACTCGCGCTACCTGGTCGCCTTCGGGCTGGTGGTATTCGCGGCGAGCTGCTTCATGAATCTCACCATCGACCGTGACTATGCCGCGCCGCAACTGTTCCTGCCGAACGTGATCCGCGCCGTCGGCCAGGCGCTGGTGATGACCCCGCTGTCGGCCATCGCCATGGTCGGCATCAGCCCGTCCGAGGCCGGCGCCGCGTCCGGCCTGTTCAACATGCTGCGGAACCTCGGTGGTGCGATCGGCGTGGCGGCCATCGAGACCTTCTTCACCAAGCGGGAGCAGTACCACTCGTTCATCATCAACCAGCACGTCAGCCTGCTGGAGCCAGCAACACGCAGCCGCCTCGATGACCTGCAGCAGTATTTCATGGCGCACGGGGTGCCCGATCCGGCCGGCGCGATGCACCGTGCGATCGTGGCGGTCGGACAGGCGGTGCGGGATCAGGCCACCCTGATGGGCTACGCTGACTGCTTCGGCCTGATCGGCGTCATGCTTCTCGGTGCAGCATTGTCGGTCATGATGCTGCGCAAGGGCGCATCCGGCAGTGGGGCGGCGCATTGAGTCGATATAGACTCTTTTCGGCCCGCGCCCTCACCGTCACAGCCTTGATCACCGTGATGGCCGGGCCATGTCCTCGGGCT
>DASQVN010000829.1:0-8734 GCA_035640755.1 Rhodopila sp. | reverse complement strand
ATACTCACCTGAGAACAGGCCCGAGCAGCCCCCCAAGGTGATTGCCGTCCCGCTTGGTCCCGTGATGTCTCAGCTTCGGTGAAGCCCCATTGAAGCCCCAAGTCATGACCGCTGCCGAAATGTCCGGCCAACTCGCTCGTTAATCCCTTGATTTAGAATGGTGAGCCCGGTGGGATTCGAACCCACGACCCCAAGATTAAAAGTCTCGTGCTCTACCGACTGAGCTACGGGCTCGGACAGCCGCTTTGAACGCCATGCCGCGCCGCGGGTCAAGCAGGGACCCGCGGCCAGCGGCCGAATCAGGCCGCTGCGTCGGCGGCAACCTGCATCTTCTCGATCCTGTCGGGGTTCTGCACCGTGCCGCTGCCGCCGGCACCGCGCTTGATGTTGTCGACGTGCTCCATGCCTTCGACGACCTGGCCCCAGATCGTGTACTGCCCATTCAGGTGCGGCGCCGGCTCAAACATGATGAAGAACTGGCTGTTGGCGCTGTTCGGCGATTGCGACCGCGCCATGCCGCAGGCGCCGCGCACGAAGCGGGCCTTGTCGGAGAACTCGGCGCGGAGATTGCCCAGGTCGCTGCCGCCGGTACCGGTGCCGGTCGGGTCACCGCCCTGCGCCATGAAGCCCTCGATCACACGGTGGAATACCGTGCCGTCGTAGAAGCCGCGGCGCGCCAGGGTCTTGATCTGCTCGACATGCAGGGGCGCAAGGTCGGGGCGAAGCTGGATCACCACCCTGCCGTCCTTGAGGTCGAGGTACAGGGTGTTCTCGGGGTCCAGGGTCGGCTTGCTGTCGCTCATTGTGTCGCTCCTTACTCCTTCACATCAGCCGCAACGCGCATCCGGACGATTCGATCCGGCTGGCCGAGAACCTGACCGTTCGGGCCGGTGCCGCGCTTGATCTGGTCCACGTATTCCATGCCGCGGACGACGCGGCCCCAGACCGTGTACTGGCCGTCCAGAGAGGGTTGGGGCGCGAACATGATGAAGAACTGGCTGTTGCCGCTGTCGGGCGAAGCGGCGCGTGCCATGCCGCAGACGCCGCGGACGAAATGGTAGGAGCTCGCCTCCAGCGGCACGTTGGGCAGCTTGCTGCCGCCGGTGCCGGTGCCGGTCGGGTCGCCGCCCTGCGCCATGAAGCCCTCGATCACGCGGTGGAACGGGGTGTTGTCGTAGAAGCCCTGGCGGGTCAGGGTCTTGACCTGGGCGACGGTCTTCGGCGCCGCCTCGGGCAGAAGCTGGATCACCACGCGGCCCTGCTTGAGATCCATGTAGAGCGTGTTTTCCGGGTCCGTCGCCTGCTGCGCGAAGGCCGGGGCAGCGGCCAGGGCGGCAACGGTGGCAATCAGGGTGCGGCGTTTCATCGGCGCCCTCCTTGTCGGTGGTCGTGGAAGAAACCGGGCGCCTCAGCCCCGGATGCGCCTCAGCATACGCTCCAGCGTGAGCGGCGGCACGAAGGAGGAGATGTCGCCGCCCAGGGCGGCGACCTCCTTCACGAGGCGGGAGGCGATGAACTGGTGCCGCTCACTCGCCATCAGGAACACGGTCTCGATGTCCGGGGCCAGGCGGGAGTTTATGCCGGTCATCTGGAACTCGTAGTCGAAATCCGACACGGCGCGCAGGCCACGCACGATCATGCTGGCGCCGACGTTCCGCGCGAAATCGACCAGCAGCGAGTCGAACGGGAGGACCTCGATCACCATGCCGTTGCGGGTGGCGATGGTCTTGATCTCGGCGCGGACCAGCTCGACCCGCTCCTCCAGGGAAAACAGCGGGCCCTTGCCGGTGTTGATCGCCACGCCCACCACCAGCTTGTCCAGCAGCTTCGCCGCTCGGCCGATGATATCCAGATGCCCGTTGGTGACGGGATCGAAGGTCCCCGGATACAGGCCAATGCGGGGTGGGTGGTGGGCGGCCTTGTCAGCCATCGCTTCCTTCCTCGGGCTCATTGCTGTCGGCGTCGTCGGAGCCGTCCTCCAGCACCGTGAAGACGCTGGTGACGTGTTCCCCCTTATCGACGCGGAACAGTGTCACACCCATGGCCTGACGACCAGTCACCCGCACCTGATCGACCGGCACGCGGATCAGGCGCCCCGCGTCGGTGACCATCATGATGTCGTCGCCCTGGCGGACGGCGAAGGTGGTAACGACCGCCTTGCCGTTGCGCGGCGCAAGGGTGATGTTGGCAATGCCCTGCCCGCCGCGGCCCGAGGCGCGATACTCATAGGCCGAGGTCTGCTTGCCGAAGCCGCCGTCGGTGACGGTGAGCAGCATTTCCTCCACCGCCTCCATCTCGGCGAAGCGTTCGGGCGACAGGCTGACATCGGCGATCGGTTCGTCGGTGTCACCGGCCACGGCCGAATCGATCTCGCCGTCGCCGTTGCCATTGCCGTTGGCGCGGCGCTTCGCATTGGCCTGCTTCAGGTAGGCGACGCGTTCTTCGGGGGTCGCGTCCACGTGGCGGAGTACCGACAGGCTGATCACCTCGTCGCCGTTCAGCAGCTTGATGCCGCGCACACCGGAGCTGTCGCGGCCGGCGAAGACGCGCACCTGGTCGTCGGAAAGCTGGAAGCGGATGCAGCGGCCCTTGCGGGTGGCGAGCAGCACGTCGTCACCCTCCCGGCACGTCGCGACGCCGATCAGCCGGTCGCGCTCATCCAGCTTCATCGCGATCAGGCCGGAGGCGCGGACGTTGCGGAAGTCGGACAGCCGGTTGCGGCGCACATTGCCGGAGGCAGTGGCGAACACGAGGTGCAGGCTGTCCCACAGGGTTTCGTCCTGCGGCAGCGGCAGCACCGTAGTGATGGTGTCGGTGCCGAGCTCGGGCAGCAGGTTGACCAGCGCCCTGCCCTTTCCGGTCGGCCCGCCTTCGGGCAGCTTCCACACCTTCTCGCGGAACGCCTTGCCGCCCGAGGAGAAGAACAGCACCCATTGGTGGGTATGCCCGTTGAAGCTGCGGGTCACCACGTCGTCGCCGCGCGTGCCGGCGCCGGAGCGGCCGCGCCCGCCGCGGTTCTGGGCGCGGAAGGTTTCCAGCGAGGTGCGCTTGATGAAGCCGTCGCGGGTGATGGTGACGACCATCTGGCCGGGCTCGATCAGGCTTTCGTCATCCTGGTCGGCGACGGCGTCGGCGATGGTGGTCAGGCGTGGCGAGGCGATCTGCTGCCGAGCGGCGGCGAGTTCCTCGGCCATGACCTCCATGCGGCGGATGCGGGAGCCGAGGATCTCCAGCAGTTCGCGGATCTTTTCCGCGACCTCGGTCATCTCGGCCTGGATCTTCTCGCGCTCCAGCCCGGTGAGGCGCTGCAGGCGGAGTTCCAGGATGCCGCGGGCCTGTTCCTCGGTCAGGCGGACGGTGCCCTCGGGGCTGATGACGTTGCCGGGCTCATCGATCAGGTCGAGCAGGGCGCCGATATCGGCGGCGGGCCAGTCGCGGTCCATCAGCGCGGCACGGGCGGTGGCGGCGTCGGGGCTGGCGCGGATCAGGCGGATGACCTCATCGATGTTCGCCACCGCGATGGCCAGGCCGACCAGGTTGTGGGCGCGGTCGCGCGCCTTCGCCAGCTCATAGCGGGAGCGGCGGAGGATCACTTCCTCGCGGAAGCGGATGAAGCTGAGCAGCGCGTCGCGCAGGCCCAGCAGGCGCGGCTGGCCGTCGTCGAGGGCCAGCATGTTGACGCCGAAACTGGTCTGCATCTGGGTGAAGCGGAAGAGCTGGTTCAGCACCACCTCGGGCGTCGCGTCGCGCTTCAGCTCGATGACGATGCGCATGCCGGAACGATCCGATTCGTCGCGCATCTCACCGATGCCCTCGATCTGCTTGGCGCGGACGAGTTCGGCGATCTTCTCGATCAGGGTCTTCTTGTTGACCTGATAGGGGATTTCCGTGACGACGATGGCGAGGCGGTCCTTGCGGATTTCCTCGAATTCCGTGCGCGCGCGGATGATGATGCTCTCACGCCCGGTCTCGAATGCCTGGCGGATGCCGGAGCGGCCGACGATGATGCCGCCGGTGGGGAAATCCGGCCCCGGGACGATCTTCATCAGCTCCTCGAGCGGGGTTTCCGGGTCGCGGATCAGCGCGAGGGTGGCGTCGATGACCTCGCCGGGATTGTGCGGCGGGATGTTGGTCGCCATGCCGACGGCGATGCCGTTGCCGCCGTTGATCAGCAGATTGGGGAAGCGGGCCGGAAGGACCTTGGGTTCCTTCTCGGTCTCGTCGTAGTTCGGCTGGAAATCGACAGTGTCCTTGTCGATGTCGTCCAGCAGCAGGGCTGAGGCCTTGGCGAGCCGCACCTCGGTGTAGCGCATCGCCGCCGGGTTGTCGCCGTCAACCGAGCCGAAGTTGCCCTGCCCGTCGATCAGCGGCAGGCGCATGGAGAAGCCCTGCGCCATGCGCACCATGGCATCGTAGATCGAGGCGTCGCCGTGCGGGTGATACTTACCCATGACGTCGCCGACGACGCGGGCGGACTTGCGGTAGGGCTTGTCGGGGGTGTAGCCGGCCTCCTGCATCCCGTACAGGATGCGCCGGTGCACCGGTTTCAGGCCGTCACGGGCGTCGGGCAATGCGCGCGATACGATCACGCTCATGGCGTAATCGAGGTAGGAGCGGCGCATCTCCTCTTCCAAGGTGACCGGCTGAAGATCTTCGGGCGGCGCGGGCGGTTCCAGAGGCTGGTCGGGTGTGTCGCTCAAGTCTCACTCTGCTTGCATTGCGCGCCGCTGCGGCCTCGCAGCCGGCACGTCAGGAGGGGTCGATTAGGCGGATTTCGCCGCCATGGCGAGGGGGCGTTTCCGTTGGCGGCCATGCGTCCAGGGCGGGTGCCGGGGACGGATCCATGCCGGCGCGGGGAGCCGCGGAGCCATGACGCCAGCATACCATAATCTGTGTTCGGGAGCGCAGCAGATAAAGGGGTCCGGTGCGCGAAACATGCGCGAAGGATGCGCCAAAATCCGGCTATCCGTTGTGCTGCCGTTCTATTCCCCGACCGCCTCGGTGATGACGTTGAACCCGGCCAGGATGGCGGGGCCGAAAATGGTGGACAGCGCGACATCGGTGGCGTCGCGGCCGCGCCCCATCAGGATGCGGCCGATGCGCGGGGTGTTGTGGCGGGCGTCGAAGGCGTACCAGCGGCCGCCGAGATAGGCCTCGAACCAGGCGGAGAAGTCCATCGGCGCCTCCATGGGCGGTACGCCGATATCCCCGAGGTAGCCGGTGCAGTAGCGGGCCGGGATGTTCATACAACGGCACAGGGTGACGGCCAGGTGGGCGAAATCGCGGCAGACCCCCCTGCCCTCGGCGTGGCCGGAAAAGGCGGTGCGGGCGGCATCGGCGTGGTGATAGCCGAATTCGATCCGGTCGTGCACATAGTCGCAGATTGCCTGGACGCGTGGCCAGCCTTCCAGCGTACTGCCGAACAGTGACCAGGCCAGGTCAGCCAGACGGTCGGTCTCGCAATAGCGGCTGCCCAGCAGGAACACCAGCGCATCGTCCGGCAAGTCCGCGATAGGGTGCTGCGGCGCGTCCCACGCCACGGCGTCCTCCGTGCCGGGATCGCTGACCAGGATCCGGGTTGAAATCCGCAACGGGCCGGCGGGGGCGGTGATGCGGTGGCAGATGTTGCCGAAGCCGTCGCGGTACAAGGTTGCGCCGATGGGCGGATCGAAGCGGATCTCATGCGCGCCGATGACGTCGGGCATGCGGGACGGGTGCACGCTGAGGGCGAGCAGCATCGGTATCGGCTGCGGGCACTGGTAGGTAATGTCGAAACCGGCACGAATGCGCAAGATCGATCTCCTTTGCGGCAGGTGCACCATCCTGGGCGCATCATGAAAACAGGGCGCGCCTATCTGCACATGTGTCATGCAGACATTCCCGACGGGAGCACGTTGACGTGAACCACGTGCGTTTTTTCAGCACCGGTCCTGCGCGTTCGATAACCACCACCGTTACAATCCGCGCCATTCCGGCCGCGCCATTCCGGATCAGCAAGGAGGAAGCCGATGCCCGACACCATCGCCGACATCGCGGCCCGTCATGGCTTCAGCACCGATGCTGCCCGCGCTGTCGCGGAAGCGCTGCGGCAAGGCGGCGGCCGCATGGCGCAGTTCAACCACCCCGAACTCGGCGGCATGGGGCAGTGGGCCGCGGGCGGAATGGTCATGATCGGCGACATGTTCAATCACGCGCTGAAGGCGCGGGTCGATGCGCTGTGCCGCGATCTTGCCGCCGTGCCCGGCGCGGGCGCGGCACCACAGCCCGTGGCGGCTGCCGCCGAACTGGAACCGAGGCCGCACGGCTGGTGGCCGCGGGAGCTTGGCATCCCGTCGGCGAGCGGCGCGCAGAACGACATGCGCTACGCCTATTTCCAGGACAAGCGGCGGCTTGCCGTGCAGCAGGGCGGCCGCACCCGGGTGTACGATACGGGCGAACATCGGATCACCGGCTTCGCCCAGCAGCAGGGCGGCGCGCAAACCGCAACATTCACCAGCCAGCTTGGCGCCGTCCGGTTGGAGGATTTGACGCAGGTCTGACGCCGGCCGTCCGAGGGACCGCCTGGCATGCACGCGGGGTTGGCGCGTGCGACATTGACGAGCTACCAGCCATGCACCCCGCGCATTGCCGCGGGGTTTCCTGGGTTGGAATTTTCGCCCACAAGAGGGGGGTCCAGGAGAAGAATCATCGCATGATCCACGCCAGCCTTGCAAAGGCCTGCTCCCGCCGCGTTCATTATGCGTGGATCGCCCTGGCGGTGATGTTCTTCTCGATGCTCGCGGGCGTGGGCGTGCGCGCCGCACCTGGGGTGATGATCGTGCCGTTGCAGCGGGCGTTTGGCTGGGACGTCTCGACCATCTCGGGCGCGGTGTCGATCAACATCATCCTGCTGGGCGCGACCGGCCCGTTCCTGACCGGGCTGATGCAGATCGTCGGGCTGAAACGCACCCTGCTGGGTTGCCTGTTCATCCTGATGGGGGGCACCGCGCTGTCCACCTTCATGACGCAACCGTGGCAGTTGTTCCTCACCTGGGGCGTCATGATCGGCATCGGCAGCGGCGCCGGCGCGGTCGGCTTCGCGGGGGCGATGGCGAACCGCTGGTTCGTCCAGCGCACCGGGCTGGCGATGGGGCTGCTGACCTCGGCCAATGCCGCGGGGCAATTGATCTTCCTGCCGTTGCTGGCTTGGCTGACTGACCGGTATGGCTGGCAGGGCGTGTCGGTCGGGCTGACGGTCGCGATCGGCGGGGTGATCCCGGTGGTCATGCTGCTGCTGCCGGAATCACCGGCCGTCATCAACATGCCGGCCTATGGCGGCGGCGCCGTGGTGCCGGTGACGCGGACCGAGGGGAACCCATTCGGCTTCGCCGCCATGGTGCTGCAGCGGAGCGCGACCTCGGTGGATTTCTGGCTGCTGTGCCTGACCTTCGGGATCTGCGGCTTCTCCACCAACGGGCTGATCAACACGCACCTGATCGCCTACTGCGCCGATCATGGCATCAGCGAGATGAACGGCGCCTCGATCCTGGCGGTGATCGGGATGTTCAGCCTGATCGGCTCGACCCTGTCGGGCTGGCTGTGCGACCGGTTCAACCCGCGTGTCCTGCTGTTCTGGTACTATGGGCTGCGCGGGCTGTCGCTGGTGCTGGTGCCGTTCAGCGGGTTCGACCCGATCAGCCTGTCGGTGTTCGCGGTGTTCTATGGTCTTGATTGGGTGGCCACCGGACCGGCGACCTTCGCCTTGACCAATGAAATCTTCGGCCGGCGTGACTCGCCGGTGGTGGTATCGTGGGTGTTTGCCGCACACCAGGTGGGCGGAGCGCTGGCGGCACTCGGGGCGGGCGCGGTGCGCAGCGCCTCGGGCAGCTACCTGATCGCCTTCCTGGCGAGCGGGCTGGCCTGCCTGCTGGCCTCGATGCTCGTGTTGCGCGTGAGCCCGACGCGGGCGGCGGTTGCCGCAGTGGCGGCGGAATAGCATCCGTCACGGCCGAAGCATTATTCTGGCTTGAAAACCGCGCCGCTGTGCGCACATAGCGCCGGCGATGGCAGACGCGGCGGCATGAACATGGGGATCATTCGGGTTGGCCTGTCTGCCTGGACCTGCGAGACCTGGCGTGGCAGCTTCTATCCGAAGGGCCTGCGGCGGGAGCGGGAGCTGGGCTACGCCGCCATGCAGTTCCGCCTGCTGGAGCTGAACAGCACGTTCTACGGCCTGCAGCGGCCCGAGGCATTCCGCGACTGGGCCGAGCAGGTGCCGGCCGAGTTCGTGTTTGCGGTGAAGGGGCCGCGGCTGATCACGCATGTGCTGCGGCTGCAAGAGGCCGAGGTGCCGCTGGCCAACTTCGTCGCCTCGGGCCTGCTGCGGCTTGGCCTGCACCTGAGCCCGGTGCTCTGGCAGCTACCGGCCAACCTTGGGTTCGAGCCGCGGCGGATTGAGGCATTCCTGCGGCTGCTGCCGCGCACAACGGATCATGCGCTGATCCTGGGGCGCAAGCATGATCACCAGCTCCGCGGGCCGGCCTGGCTGACAGTGGAGGAGCCGCGTACGATCCGGCATACCATCGAGGTCCGGCATCCGAGCTTCCGCTGCCCCGGCTTCATCGAACTGCTGCGGGCGCACGAGGTCGGGCTGGTGTGCGCCGATGCCGACGACCTGTGGACTGACGTGACGTCGGACTTCGTATACTGCCGCCTGCGGGCGGCGGTTGATGGCGCGCCCGCCGGCCAGGACGGT
>DASQVN010000828.1:0-3517 GCA_035640755.1 Rhodopila sp. | reverse complement strand
GCTACACCTCGCTCAATCCCCGCCTGACCATGGCCGAAAGCATCGCTTACGCCCCACGCATGCACGGCCTGGCAAAACAGGCGGCCTTCGAGCGCGCCGACACCCTGCTCTCGCGCGTCGGCCTGAACCCCCGTCAATACGCAAGCCGCTATCCGCATGAACTCTCCGGCGGCCAGCGCCAGCGGGTCAACATCGCCCGCGCCCTCGCGCTGCAGCCACGCCTGGTGATCCTGGACGAAGCCGTCGCCGCACTCGACAAGTCGGTCGAGGCGCAGGTGCTCAACCTGCTCTCCGACCTGAAGGCCTCGCTGAACCTCACCTACCTGTTCATCAGCCACGATCTCAACGTCGTCGAGTACATGAGCGATCGCATCATGGTCATGTACCTCGGGCGCGTCGTCGAATCCGGCCCCGTCGGGTCGATCTGCCGCCACCCGCGCCACCCCTATACGCGCGCGCTGTTCGCCTCCAGGCCGACGCTCGATCCCGACCGCCGCACCAACGAGATGCCGCTGACCGGCGACCCGCCCAACCCGATCAACCCACCCAGCGGCTGCCGCTTCCGCACCCGCTGCGCCTTCGCCCAACCCCGCTGCGCGCAGGAGGTGCCGCCGCTCGCCGCCCCCATGGTGGGCGAACCCGATCCAGGCCACGTCGTCGCCTGCATCATCCCGGAGGCCCAATCGGGGGCGAACCATGCCTGACGGAACCACCCGCAACCCGGTCCTGCGCGTTCAGGACCTGACCGTCCGCTTCCGCCGCCGCGGCGTCGACGTGGCCGCCGTCAACGGGGTCGATTTCTCCCTGGCCGCCGGGGAAACCCTGACCATCCTCGGCGAATCAGGCTCCGGCAAGAGCGTCAGCCTGAAAGCCCTGATGGGCCTGCTGCCCGGTTACGCCAGCGTCTCCGGCCAGATTTGGCTGAATGGCCGCGAAATCCTCGGCCTGCCGCCGGCGGAGCTTGCGAAGCTGCGCGGCGCCGCGGTGTCGATGATCTTCCAGGAGCCGATGGCCGCGCTCGACCCCGTCTATACGATCGGCGCGCAGATCGCCGAGACGATCGTCCAGCATGAAGGTTGCGACCGGCGCACCGCCATGCGGCGCGCCCTCGGCCTGCTCGAACAGGTCCGGATCCCCTCGGCCGAACGACGCCTCCGGAACTACCCGCACGAGATGTCCGGCGGCATGCGCCAGCGCGCGATGATCGCTCTCGCCCTCGCCTGCAAACCCAGCGTGCTGCTCGCCGACGAGCCGACCACGGCGCTCGACGTGTCCGTGCAGATCCAGATCCTGCTGCTGCTCCGCCAGCTTCAACAGGAGCTCGGCATGGCGATCGTGTTCGTCACCCATGACATCGGCGCGGCGGCGGAAATCTCCGACCGGATCGCCGTGATGTATGCCGGGCGCTTCGTCGAGACCGGCACCACCCGCCAGGTCATGCGCAGCCCGATGCATCCCTACACGCAGGGACTGCTGGCCTCCACCGTCCATGGCGGTATGCGGGGACGCACGCTGGAGACGATCCCCGGCAGCCCGCCGAATCTGGCGCACCTGTTGCCCGGATGCCCTTTCGCGCCGCGCTGTCGTCATGCCATGGATGCATGTCGGCACGGCGACATCCCGGTTGTCACACGCCAGGATGGCGCAATGGTCCGCTGCGTGCGGGTCGCGGAACTTATCAAAGCATAGGGGGAAACCGGTATGGCAACGGATCTCAGCAGGGCAGCGTTCGACGCGCTGTACGACCGGAGCGGCCTGACATTGTCCGAAGCACAAAAGGCCACGCTCTACCAGGTCTATCCCCTCATGCGGGCGATGATCGAGCGCGCCACCGTCGCCATGCCGCGCGAGGCCGAACCGGCGCTGACCTTCAAGCCGGAGGCGGAATGATGGCCGCGATCCCCACGATCGCCGAAGCCGCCCGGCAGATCGCCGCGAAAAAGCTCTCGCCCGTCGAGCTAACGCAGGCCTGCCTCGCCCGCATCGAGCGGTTCGATCCCACCCTGCACAGCTTCCTTCTCGTGACCCGCGACCGCGCCATGGCCGACGCCAGGGCGGCCGAGACCCGCATGATGGCGGGAAATGTGAAAGGGCCGCTCGACGGCATCCCGATCGGCCACAAGGACATCTACAACACGGCCGGCATCCGCACGACCGCGCATTCGAAGCTGCTGATCGACAACATCCCCGACACGGACTGCACCGTGGTGCGCAAGTGGGCCGAGGCCGGCACGGTGATGATGGGCAAGCTGGCGACGCATGAATTCGCCCTCGGCGGGCCGTCGTTCGATCTGCCCTGGCCGCCCGCCCGCAACCCCTGGAACCCCGAGCATTTCACCGCCGGCTCCTCCTCCGGAACCGGCGCCGCGATCGCGGCCGGTCTGGTGCTGGGCGGCACCGGCTCGGATACCGGCGGCTCGATCCGCGGCCCGGCGGCGCTATGTGGGCTGGCCGGGATCAAGCCGACCTACGGCCATGCCAGCCGCTGGGGCGTGCTGCCGCTATCGTTCACGCTGGACCATACCGGCCCACTGGCCTGGACGGTCGAGGACTGCGCCCTGCTGCTGCAGGCCATGGCAGGCTACGACCCGGCCGATCCGGCCAGCGCCAACCGCCCCGTGGCCGACATGACGGCCGACCTGAACAAGGGCGTGCGGGGCCTCCGCATCGGCGTCATCCGCCATTTCCATGAGATCGATAACCCGGCCAGCCCCGCGGTGCTGAAGGGGATCGAGGGCGCCCTTGACGTGTTCCGCCAGGGCGGCGCGGAAATCCGCGACGTGAAGCTGTCGCCGATGATGGACTACAACGCCGCGGGCTGGGTGATCCTGACCACCGAAGCCTACGCGGTGCACGAACCTTGGCTGAAATCCCGCTTCAATGACTACGGCGAGCTGTTCCGCGACCGCCTTGCCCTGGCACCGCTGATCAGCGGCGCGGACTACGTGCAGGCGGTACGTCGCCGCCGCATCCTGTGCGAGGAAATCACCGCCGCGATGGCCGACCTCGATCTGCTGATCACCGCCGGCGCGCCGGCCGAGGCACCGAAGATCACCGAGGTGCCGAAATGGGCGATGCTGGAGAAGCCCAACTTCACCATGCCGTTCAACGTGACCGGGCTGCCGGCCCTGAGTGTCTGCACCGGGTTCGGCGAGGGCGGATTGCCGGTCGGCATGCAGATCATCGGCAAGCCGTTCGCCGAAGCCACCGTGTTCCGTGCCGGCCATGCCTATGAAACGGCAACCGGCTGGCGTGCCTCCCGGCCCGCGATGGGGACTTGATCGATGTACATCCGAGAGGTCGTCATGACCGAATCTCCATTCGAGTCCCGGCTGCGCGCCGCCGGCCTGCGCCCCTGGCCCGAGGACGTGCCGAAGCTGGAGGCTCTGGTGAAGGACCTCGACCGGGCAGCGGCCACATTGCGCGGCCCGCGCGACTACGCCCTGGAACCGCTCAGCGCCTTCCGGCTGCGGCCGGCAGCATGAGGCGTCGGGGCTCGCAGCCGAACGGCAGCGCG
>DASQVN010000827.1:0-9336 GCA_035640755.1 Rhodopila sp. | reverse complement strand
GCTGGCGGGATCGCACGGTCAGCGCCGTCGCGCCCGAGTCCTCCCACGCGCGGAAGCGCTGCTTGATCCGCGCCGGCGGTCCGACCAGGGATTTCATATCGACCCATTCATCGGGCACCGCGGCCTCGGCTTCCTCCTTCCGGTGCGCCAGATATAGTTCCTGGATGCGTTCGGCGGCATCGGCGAAGCCGCGGCGGATCATTTGGTCCTTGTGGAAGTTCTTGTCGCGGTGTCCCATGCCGCCGACATACAGCGCGACTTCCGGCTTCAGCCTGTCGAGCGCCGCTTTCACGTCATCTGCCACTTCCACATGCACGCTGGCCTGGATTTCGAAATCCTTGAGAGACTTCCGATTGCCTGCGCGGCGGAATCCTTCCTCCAGCCACGGCCCGTACTCCGCCATGCAGCCGGGAACAAACCCCATCGGCAGCCAGCCGTCGGCGATTTCCGCCGTCAACTTCACCGTGCTTTCGCCGCCCGTGGCAAGGTAGATCGGAATATCCCGGTTCATGTGCAGGATCGACTTCAGCGGCTTGCCGACGCCCGCCGCGCCCTCACCCGTATAGGGCAGCCTGATCTCCCGCCCGTCATGCGTCACCGGTTCCTCGCGCCGGAAGATCTTGCGCATGATCGCGACGTAATCCTTCAACCGGTAATACGGCCGTCCCCACGGCTGCCCATACCAGCCCTCCACGATCTGTGGGCCGGAGACACCCAGGCCGGCGATGAACCGCCCGCCGCCTGCCAGCGCATCGATCGTGCCGGCGCACATCGCCGCATTGGCCGGCGTGCGTGCAGCCAATTGCATAATGCCGGTGCCCAGCCGGATGCGCCTGGTCACCGCCGCCAGATAGGCCAGCGGCGTGATGGCATCTGAACCATATGCCTCGGCCGACCAGACCGAGTCATAGCCGAGTTCCTCGGCCCGCTGGACGAGCGCGACCGGCAGTTCCATGCGCGCTTTCGAATAGCCGATGGAAAGCCCCAGCTTCATGACCAGCGCGCCTTCGGGATTGGAAGGCCAAGGTTCCCGCGCAATGTTTCCCCCTCATAATCCTTGTGGTACAGGCCGCGGCGTTGGAGTTCCGGGATGACGTATTTCACCACGTCCATATAGGCGCCCGGCACGTGTGTCGCGGCGACGACGAAGCCGTCGCACACGCCGGTCGTGAACCACTCCTCCAGCCCGTCCGCGACTTCCTTCGGGCCGCCGACGAAGGGCTTGTTGGGCCGCGCGCGGTGGCTGAACCTGATGAAGTCGCGCGGAGTCGGGTGGCGGATGCCGCTGGCGCGCAGCACCCGGTCGCGCATCGACTGCGTGCCGGAGATGCCGGCCAATTCCTCATCCGTGAACGGTTCGTCGATGCCCTTGCTGCCGAAATCGAAGTTCATGGCCTCGGACAGCAGCGACAGCGCATCCTCATCGGTGGCCAGCGTATCGACCAGCGCCATCTTGTCCTCGGCCTCCATCTTCGTTTCAGCCGTAATGATGTAGGCCGACGGTGCAATCTTGATATGATCCGGGTCGCGGCCATGCCGCTCGGCTTCCGCCTTCAACTCCCGGTAGATTTCCCGCCCATGCTCCAGCGTCGCCGGAGAGCCCGAGAACACCAATTCGCCCCAACGCCCGCAGAACTGCCGCCCGCGCCCGCTCTGCCCGGCCTGGATGATGACCGGATGTCCTTGTTTCGAGCGTGGCACGGTGAACGGCCCGCGTGACTTGAAATACCGTCCCTTGTGATCCAGCCGCCGCACCTTGTCGGGGTCGGCGAACACGCCACGCTCCCTGTCCTGGATGATCGCGTCCTCCTGCCAGGAATTCCAGTGCCCCAGCACGACTTCCACGAATTCGTCGGCGCGGTCGTAGCGCGAGTCGTGCTCCATATGATCGTCGCGCCCCATGTTCTGCGCTTCCCGATCATTCATCGACGTCACGACATTCCATGCCGCCCTGCCGTCCGTCATCAGGTCGAGCGTCGCGAAGGTGCGCGCGACATCGAACGGCTCGTAATACGTTGTGGACCGCGTGGCGCCAAGGCCGAGCCGGTTGGTCGCCATGCCCATCACGGTCAACACCGTGATCGGGTCCATCTTCACGCAGCGTATGCCGTGCTCCACCGTATGGCGATGGTCGTTGTTGTACAGGTCCGGCATTGCCAGCCGATCATCGAAAAAGGCGACGTGGAACTTGCCTTCCTCCAGTATTCGCCCGATCGTCTGGTAATAGTCGGCCGAAGTCGAATCCTTCCGCGATTCGGGATGCCGCCAGGAACTGACCAGGTTCGTGCAGTTCTGCGCCTGCAGGAAACCCACCATGACCATCTGCCGCATGATTGTCTCCCGCGCCTCAGAACGGCTCGTCGCCGCAGATCGTGACGCGGTGCATCACCCGGGTATCCGGCGGATAGTCGTTGATGGCGAAGTGCATGGTGCAGCGGTTGTCCCAGAACGCCAGCGACCCCTGTTCCCAGCGGAAGCGGCAGGTAAACTCGGGCCGCTGCGAATGATTGTAGAGATATTTGATCAGCGGCGCGCTTTCCTCCTCGGTCATGTTTTCCAGGTAGTGAACATGTCCGCCGATGTACAGCGACTTGCGTCCGGTCTCCGGATGCGTCCGCACCAGCGGATGCGGTGATACCCGCGGCATCTCGGGCGGCGGCTCCAGCGTGGTCACCGAGATCGTGGCCGCGTTGTTGGCTGCGCGTGTCTGTCCGTTCTTCTTCCTGTCGCCCACGCACATGCCGCGGATACCGGCGATCAGCTGCTTCATGCCGTCGGACAGCGTCTCATAGGCCAGATACTGGTTGGAGAACAGCGTATCGCCCCCGGCTTCCGGCACATTTTTCGCCCAGAGCATCGTGCCCATCGCGGGTTTCGGCGCGAACATCTGGTCCGTATGCCAGTCGCCGCCGAAGTTGCGCTTGTCGCCGGGGCGCTTCGCCAGTTCCAGCACCTCGGGGTGGTCGGGCATCCCGGCGATATAGGGGTGGCGGTGGATTTCGCCCCAATACCGCGCGAAGCGCAGCAAGCGGTCCGGCGTCATGTCCTGGTTGCGGAAGAAGATCACCAGGTGTTCCAGCAGGGCGGAGCGGATTTCGGCCAGCACCTCCGGCGCCAGCGGCTCTGCCAGATTGACCCCCGAGACCACAGCGCCGAGCGACCCCGCGATGCGGTGGGTTTCGATGTATCGGTATTTCGTGTTGGGCAGGACATCCATGATCATACCTCCTCCCGTATTGAGGGTATGTTTGCGCGAAACGGGGGCGGTGGGAAGATTCGGGGCCCGCCTACGCGCTTGTCGCCTGCCGCTCCTTCTCGACCATGCGCTGCTTCAGTTGTTCGGGCGTCAGCCGCACTATGTCCTCGTTCTGGTGTGCGTACAAGTCGTACGGCTCGGTGTCCAGGTCCTCCAGGACGATCCGTCCTTCCAGCACATCGCGCTTCCATGCGTCCTGTGCCGGCTGCCGCTCATGAAACTCCGGCATCACCTCGCGCGCGAATAGCTCCAGGCTTTCGCAGATATCCTGGTGCGTCGTCTTTCCCGCCTGGTTCAGCAGGATCACCTGATCGACATGCGCTTCCTCGAACTGGCGTAGCCGCCGGCGTATCGTGTCGGGCGAGCCGATCAGGCCGTTGCGCAGCGCGGCCTGCGCCTTCTCGCTGTGGCGCCAGTCCTGGTACTCCCGCCACAGATTGCCCTTGCCGGGCGCATCGACGCCCTTCCGCCCGTAATAGGACAGGGAGAAGATGAAGAACGTCCAGCCGGCCGCCTTCTCCAGCGCTTCCTCATCGGTCGGCGCGCACATGAAGCCGTTGACGATGGCGACATTCGGGTTCGTTGCATACTCCGTTAGCCGGCGCGGCCGGTGCAGATACATGTTGTAGTAACGATGCACCCACGCCCGCGCCGCCTCCGGCGAGATGAAGCTGAAGCCCAGCGCGCCCATGCCCCATTGCCCCGCCTCGGCGATCGTGCGGATGTTCGAGCACGCGACCCACAGCGGCGGATGCGGCTTCTGATACGGCTTCGGCACGACATTGCGTGCCGGGAAGTCGTGATACTTGCCGTGGAACTCCCAACTGTCCTTCGTGAACATCGGGATGATCGCCTGCACCGCCTCTTCCCACCGATCGCGCTTGTCGCGCACCCGCACGCCGAACGGATGCAGCTCCGCCGGCCCGGCGCCTTCGCCCATGCCCAGCTCGACCCGCCCGCCGGAGATCAGATCGAGCGTCGCCACCCGCTCCGCCACGCGGTGCGGCTGGTTGGTGGTCAATTGCACGATGCCGTGGCCAAGCCGGATGTTCTTCGTCCGTTGGCTGGCGGCGGCAAGGAAGACTTCGGGGCTGGAGGAATGCGAGTATTCTTCCAGGAAGTGATGCTCGACTTCCCAGATGTAGTCATAGCCAAGTCGGTCGGCCAGCTCGACCTGCACCAATGAATTCTGCAACAGCTCATACTCGCTGTGTTCCGTCCAGGGGCGCGGCAACTGGTGCTCATAGAAGACCCCGAATTTCATTGGTTTCCCTCCTGTCCACCGCCGACGCTGGCAAACCGGCCCCATAGCGTCAAGGTTGCGCCGTTCCGCCTCCGCCCCTAACCTCAGACCGCAACGACCAAGGGGAGACGTTCCATGACACTGCGCACCGCGCTCGCGATGACGTGCGGATTGCTGGCGGCCACACCGGTGTTCGCCGGAACCAACGACATCCTGATCGGCCTGGATGGGAAGATCACCTATGACGCCAACGGCCAGGTGAACGGCCCGCCGGGCAACGATGCGGTGCTGGTCATGGATGTCTCCGACCCCGCCAAACCCCGCATCCGCGCCTCGCTCCCCCTGGCGAACTCCCTGCTTGGCCCGCCAACCAACCTGCAGATCACACCGGACGGCAAGCTGGGGCTGGTGGCCGATTCGGTGACCGACACCCAGGACGGCACGACCTGGAAGGTCTCGCCCGACAACAAGGTGTTCGTCATTGACCTGGCCGCCAACCCGCCGAAGCTGGCGGATACGCTGACCGTCGGCTCCCAGCCCTCGGGTCTGGCGATCTCCCGCAAGGGGGATCTGGCGCTGGTGGCCAACCGCGCCGGAAAAAGCGTGTCTGTCCTGTCGATCCAGGACGGCAAGGTGACCGTCGCCGGGGAGGTGCCGCTTGACCAGCAGGCCGCCGCGGTCGCCATCACGCCCGACGGGAAGCGGGCCTTCGTTTGCCTGAACATGGTCAACAAGATCGGCGTGCTGAACATCGACGGCACCAACGTCACCTATGACAAGGCACTCGACATCCCCTCGGCCTTCAACCCTTACAACATCGAGGTCACGCCGAACGGCAAATACGCCATTGCCTCCAACACCGGCGCGATGGCCAACAACGGGGACGCCGAGGTAACCATCGAGGCCACCGGTTCGCATCCCCACGTCGTCGCACTGATGAGCCCCGGCAACGGACCCGAGGGCTTCACCATCTCGCCCAAGGGCAAATGGGCAGCTACCCCCCTGCTGCTGGGTTCGGGCGCGAAGCCCAGTGACTGGTTCAAGACCAAGGGTGGCGAACTGGTGGTCATGGCGGTCGGCCACGACGGCACCCTGACGGTCACCGGCCGCGCGCCCCTCGGCGCCCTGCCCGAGGGCATTGCCTTCAGTCCAAACGGCGGATATCTCTACGTAGGCAACTACCTGGACAAGACCCTGCAGGTGTTCCGCGTCACCAACGGAAAGCCGGTGCAGGTCGGCACGATGACGTTGCCAGGCCAGCCCGCGTCGATGCGCGGGCCGGCGCGATAAGCCCTACCGCAGGCGGCCCTTCATCCTACCCGAGTAGGGCCGCCGCGATCCGCTCCCGCGTCAGGGGCATATCCCTGATGCGCACGCCCAGCGCATGCGCCACCGCATTGCCGATTGCCGCCGCCGTCGGGCCGAAGGTGCACTCTCCCATCCCCAGCGTCGGCTGATCCGGATTCGGGAGGATCACAGTCTCGATCTCCGGCACTTCCGAGAAGCGCAGGATCGGATATCCATCCCAGTCCAGCGAGGTGATCCCGCTTTCGCCGAATCTCACCTGCTCCTTCAGCGTCATGCTGGCCGCATGCATGATCCCGCCATCGAGCTGGTTGCGCGCGCCATCCGGGTTGATGACCAAGCCGGCGTCCGCGGCGCACCAGATGCGGCGCAGCATCACCTCCCGATCGACCTCTAGCTCCACCGCGACGCAGGCATAGGCGGCGCGGTTCTTGTAACGGCTCCAGGCTAGCCCCAGGCCGCGCCCGGTTCCCGCCGGTCCCCGCGCCGCCCAGCCGCAGCGTTCCGCCACATTCTCGATCAGCCGCCGCGCCCGCACGTCCGACAGCATCCCCAACCGATACGCAACCGGGTCCTGTCCCGCCCGCTCGGCCAGCTCATCGATGAAGCATTCCAGCGCATACACGTTTGGCAGCGCGCCCAGACCACGCAGGGAGGACGTGCGCACCGGCGTCTCCAGCGCCAGATGATGGATCACCCGCTTCGTCGGAAAATCATACAGTGGAAACGCGTTCCGCGTGCCGCCGCCGCCATTCGCCTCGGGCGGGTCATTCGCTTTCGGTGGCCCGGGGCGGTTCGGCAGCGCCTCATGCGCCAGCATATGCCCGCCGAACACCGGCCGTTGCACGTGGGATCCGGCCCAGATTTCCGCCGTCCAGTCCATCGGACGGCCGTCGCCATCCAGCACCGCCGTCAGCTTCGTCATGTGCGCGGTGCTGACAGGTTCGAAGCCGAATTCCTCCTCGCGCCGCCACTGCACCCGGATGCACTGCCCCGGCATCTGCATCGCGATCACCGCCGCATCCAGCGCAGCATCGTCGGCGCCATTATGCCCATAGCAGCCGGCCCCCTGGGCGTGCCGCACGGTAACCCGCTCACGCGGCAGTCCGAGGATATCCGCCAAACTGTTCCGCAGCGGATACACGCCCTGGGTATGCGACCACACGGACAGGTGCCCGGCGCGATATTCGGCCAGCGCGCAGGACGGTGCCATCGCCGCATGGGCGACAAACGGGCGGGAATAGGTCTGGCTGACCACTTCTCCGGCAACCGAGGCCGGCGGATCCCCATGATGGCGGTCATCCGCCGGCTGGGTACGGAACCACGACGCCTCCTGCATCTCCGGCCGCAGCTCACGGGCTCCGGACCACGTCGCATGTGCCGGCGCGGCCACCGCCGCCCGCTGCACCGCCGTCTCATCCGCCCCGACAAACGCCACGAAGTCGCCCACGCGCACGATCCGGACATCGCCGCGCGCCGCCCGGCGGATCGCCGCCTCATCCAGCGCCGTCAACGCCGCCTCCCGCGACGGCTGCCGCAGGACCCGCGCGTGCAGCATGCCGGGCCGCACGATGTCATGGATGAACGCCGCCCCCGTCACCTTCGCCAGCAGGTCCCGCCGCGGCACCGGTTGCCCGACGACCTTATAGGCGGCCGGCGGCTTCGGCCGCGTCGAACCCGTGATCTCCGCCGCGAAATCCTCGGGCGCCGCGAAGCTCCAGTAATCATGTCCGGTCGGGTTACCGTCCTGATAGAATACCCCGTCCTCGACCGCGATGTCCTCCGGCGCGCAATTCAGCCGCTGCGCCAGCCGCCCCAGGATGCGCCCCCGCAGCTCGGCGCTGACCAGCCGGACCGAACGGCCCGACACCTCGATCGACTGGCTGGAACTGGTCGAGCCCTCATCCGGCGCCTCCGCCGTATCACCCGAGAGGATGTCGATCCGCCCGACATCCACATCCAGCTCCTCCGCGGCAATCTGCGACAGCGCGATCAGCACGCCCTGCCCGATCTCCACCTTGCCCACAGCGAGCCGCACCGACCGGCTCGCCGGTTCGAACCGCAGCCAGCGATCCATGCGGCGGTTGTTGATGATACTCAGCGGCAGGGTGTCACTCATGCCGGCGCTCCCATCCCGGCGGCACGCTGTACCGCGGCAATCATGCGGGTATAGGTGCCGCACCGGCACAAATGCCGGTCCAATGCCGCCACGATCTCGGCCCGCGTCGGGCGCGGATTGCGATCCAGCAGTGCCTTGGCGCTGATAAGGATGCCCGACAGGCAATAGCCACACTGCCCTGCCTGCTCCTCCAGGAACGCACGCTGCAGCGGATGCAGGTTCTCCGGCGTACCCAACCCCTCGACTGTGGTAACGGACCGGCCCGCGACGGTGCCCACCTCGCGCGCGCAGGAGTATTCGGGCCTCCCGTCGATCAGCACCATGCAGGTGCCGCACTGCTCGAGTCCGCAGCCGTAGCGCGTGCCCTTCAGGTCCAGATGGTTGCGCAACACGTCCAGCAACGGCGTGGTCTGATCCACATCCACCGCAACCGGCTTGTCGTTGACGATCAGTTCGATGCGCACGTCCAACCCCCTTCCCACGGCGCGGCCGCTAATCCTGGACCGGCTCCGATGTCCACGGCAATGCCCACAGCTCGGGATTGCACAGCTTGTCCGCGAGCGCGGTCGAGATGGCATCGAACAGCCGCTCACCCTTCTCGGCCGAGGCCGCCTCGGGGTTGCCGATCACCCCGGACCCCGAGCGGCTGCCGATGCTGCGCCACAGATATACCCCGCCGCCCACCACATCGTCGGTATCGGGCGTGCGGTTCGCCTTCGCGAGCGGAATGCGGTCCGTCGCCACCAGCTCCGGCCGGACCGCCAGCATCATCGACGTTTCCGCCTCGCACGCATGCGACAGCCCGCCCTGCGTCTCCAGAATCTTGGCGATCGGCACCGCCGCCGCGTACCAATAGGTGAACTGCACGATCGGCACGCCGAGCTTCGGTGTCAGGTCGTCGGTGATCGTGCGCAGGGCGTTTTCGTTCCCGCCATGCGCGTTCAGCAGCACGATGCGCCGGAATCCGTGCCGCAGCACCGATCGCACCACACCCTCGATCACCGCGGCGAAGGCCGCGTTCTCCAGCGTGACCGTACCGCCAAAGCTCATGTGATGCTCCGATAGACCGGTCCAGATCACCGGTAGCACCAGCACCTTTTCACCCTTGGCCAGCGCCTTCTGCGCCGTGCGCAGGGCCACGGTCTCGCCCAGGACCGAGTCCACCTCGACCGGCAGATGCGGCCCGTGCTGTTCCAGCGACGCCACCGGCACGATTACGACTGCATTCAGCCGAGCCTGCTCGCGTAGCTGGTCCGCGCGGAGCTTGCGCCATTCGGTGTGCATGGTGTTTCTGTTCCCCGAGCAGTGACAACCCGGGTTGTAGCGCACTCCGGCGCGTCCGTCCGAATCACTCAGCCATCGATCCGCTCAGCCATCTGTCAGTGCCGGCAACTTGCGCTGGACGCGAGTCTT
>DASQVN010000826.1:0-4653 GCA_035640755.1 Rhodopila sp. | reverse complement strand
CACCAGCGAGGCACTGGAGGACGCGCTGCTGCGCGATGCCCCGTCCCGCGTGGCACGCGGCATCCTGCGGCTGGCCGCCACGTTCGGACGGAAGGAGGGCGCGGCATTGCGCATCGACATCCGTCTGTCGCAGCAGCAGCTCGGCAACCTGATCGGGATCTCCCGCGAGAGCGTCAACAAGTACCTGATGGAATGGAGCCGCGCCGGCTATCTGGCGATGGATCACGGCGTGATCACGATCAAGGACCAGGAAGCGCTGTCCGATCTGGCGGAAGCGGAAGTGTAAACCAGATCGCGGCAGCGCGGAACGTGCAGACACGTGAATCTGCCCTGCGAATCAATGGCTGGCGCGCTTTCGCCGTGTCCAATCAACTGGAAAGTGCGCTGACCGCCTTTCGGGCCGCCGCGGAATCGATCCGGTACGCCGCCAGCGCGGTGTGACGTCCGCGCAGGACGACGTCGGCGACGTGGATGCCGGCGAAGCTGCCGCCGAGGCGTTCCCAGGTCGGTCCGCCGACCACGATGGTGCAATAGCGCGGACCGGGTTCGGCATAGTCCTTGCCGAGTTGCTCCAGGCGCGCGCCGGTATTGGCGGTGTCGCCCAGCAGGCAGAACTCGATGCGGTTGCCGGTGCCCAGGCTGCCGGCGACCATGGGGCCGGTGTGCAGGCCGATGCGCAGTCCGCCGACCGGCAGGCCCTCGGCGGCGAACTGGTCGTTCAGGCGGGCCATCGCCTGCTCCATGGTAAGCGCGCAACGCGCGGCGTTGCGGGCGTCGGTGTCGATCTCGGCCTCGGTGCGGCGGGGGACCGGGGCGCCGAACACAGCCAGGATGCCATCGCCGATGAAGCGCAGCAGTACGCCGTCATGGGCGGAGATCAGGCCGGCCATGGTGTCGATGTAGCGGTCGAGCCAGCCGATCAGCGCGGCGGGCGGCAGGCCCTCGCAGATCGTGGTGAAGCTGGCGACGTCGGCATAGAGAACCGTGGCGGTGAGCTCCTGCGGCACCGGGCGCCCGCCGGCCATGAACAGATCCCGCTCCTGCATGATCTGGTCGACGACCGGGCCGCTGACGAAGCGGGAGAACAAGGTGCGCAGAACCTGGCGGTCGCGGCGGTCGGCAAGGCCGCGCCAGGCGCGTGCCCCGCTGCCCGCGGCGGCGAGGGCGACGGTGGGCGCGACAATGGGAAGCAGGACGCCGGCCCAGGCATAGACGGCGAGGGCGGCAGCGATGAAGCCAAGGGAGGCGGCGGCGATCAGCCACACGCCCAGCAGACCGATGACGGCGCTGCCCAGGGCGAGGCCGGCGGCGGCGAGGGCAAAGGTCGCCGCGATGTCGCGCCAGGGCACGGCCGTCAGCGGGTGCGCACGGCGCTCCAGCAGCTGGGAGAGGACCTCGGCGTGGATGTTGACGCCGAAGGTCGGCTTGCCGAACCAGGAGGCGACGGTCCGGTGCTCATCGGTGCCGGGGATCAGGCTGCCGATCAGCGCCACCTTGCCCTTGAGCCAGCCGGGTGGCAGCAGCGCGACCGCCTGCGCCGGATAGGCCGGCACGTCGATCCCGGTGCGGCCGGCCTTAGGGTGCTGCCATTCGATCGGGAACGGCTCGGTAGGCACCGGCGCGCCGAGGGCGGCGGCGACCGCAGCCGGGAAGCTGGGCTGGCCGGTGGCAGGGTGCAGCGGCTGATGGGTGCGCACCACGTCATCGAACCGGTCGCGCGCGAGGTTGGCGTCACCGGTGCGCACGCCCTCAAGGAAGCCGACGAGGAAACGGCGCTGCGCGGCAGACATCGCGGTGTCAGGCGCAACTGAGACGGCGATGACCGGGATATCGGTGCGCGTCAGGGCGCGGTGCAGGGCGTCGTCCTTCGCCGGCTCGGTCGGGCGGTCCAGCACGACATCCAGGCCGACCGCGGTAACGCCCGCCTTGGCCAGCGAGTCGATCAGCGCGGCCAGGAAGCCGCGGTCAATGGGCGAGCGGTAGGGAAAGGCGGCGAGCGTGTCCTCGATGATGCCGACGACGATGACGTTCGGGTCGGATTGGCGTTGGGGGCCGAGGAAGCGGAAGGCGACGCCATCCACCAGGTGCTCTGCCGCGGCAAGCGGAAAGGGCGGGCGAGTGAGCAGCAGGGCGGAGCCGGTGGAGGCGACCAGGATGAAGCAGACGCGCAGCGCGGTGCCGACGCTGCGGCCGAGCTGCCACCTGGGCGGGAAGCGCCGGGTGGGGGCGGCTGGGCAGGCTGGCGGCGCGGTCTCGGTCATGCCGGACGGGGAATCAAGGGGGCGGCAGCGGCGTGTGCGGGAATGGTGTATGCGGTTTAGCGTGGAACCGCGAGTCCTCGAAGAACCGCGGCAGGCGACGGTGCGGGCGGGTGAGGCCGATCAGCTCAAACGGGCGGAGCGCGCATCGCATGAGCCATTGGCCCTCGGACGCGATGGCGCCGACGAGGCTGTACTGCACGGCAGGTTCCGGGTTGGCCCGAAGGCGCACGCCATGGGTGTCGCTGAGGCGCACGCCGTTACTGTCCACCGCCGGGTTCGCGGGTGCGGCCTTGTCCTGGACCAGGCGGGCGGCGCCGTGGTCGGCGGCCGACAGGCATAGCGCCACCAGCAGCGCTGCGCCGGCCAGCCGAAGGAGCCGGGGCGCCATCACCTACCCCACCCGGACGAACTGCACGCGCCGGTTGGCCGGGTCGTACGGGTTGTCGGTCAGCGGTTCCGTCATGCCCATGCCGACCAGCATCAGGCGCGACGGATCGATCCCCTGCTTCACCAGATACTGCGCCACCGACAGGGCTCTGCGTTCGGAGAGGGACATGTTGTAGGCGGCGGCGCCGACGGCATCGGTATGGCCTTCGACGCGCACCTTGACATCGGGGGCTTCCTTCATGACCTCCACCACCCGATCGATCATCGCGAACGCCGATTCCGGCAGTTCGGCCGAGTTGAAGGCGAAGTTGATGCGCAAGCCGACAGTGCCGCGCTTGACGGCGGGGGCCGGCGGCGGGGCGGGCTGTGCGGGCATCGGCTGGGACGCGGGCGCAGCCTCGGGTTCGGCGTCGGACGCGGCCGCCTGGAATGTCGCGTGCGTACGCTCGGGTGCGACTTGGGTCACGGTGACCGCGCTGCGCTGCACACCGCTGTTCGGCGCGATGCCGTCGGGCCGCTGGATGATGATGGTGCGGCTGAGGCCGGGCTTCGACTCGGGAATCATGATACTGCGCAGCAGGTCGAGCGGCGGCGCCTCGTCGAACACCCGCACGCTCTGCGCCATGGCGGCACCGCCCAGGGGTGAGGCGATGCCTGTCAGGGCAATGCCGGTCAGCGTGATGCCGGAGGCAGCGAGAACGATGCGGCCGACCCGAGACGGACGATGGCGGTTGCACATGGCGCGGCTCCTTTACCCACGGACGCCGGGATGGCGTCACTGGGCGGAGGATGCCCTGCCGGCGTGGCGGGGGCTGTGAGGCGGTTCACTCCAGCAGGTCGTGCTGCGCCGTTGTGGTCACGGATGCATTATTACAGAAGGCGGCCGCCTATCGTGATGACAGAAGGCCGGATGACAGAAGGCCGGCGAGGCGTCCAACGAGCAGGACGTCCGGCCGAGCCGCGCGCTGCCCGGGCTGCGCGCGGAACACTTGGGCCCGGAACGTTTGAGGCCGGAACAATTGGACCGGGAACGTTTGGGGGAAGTGCCGGAACCCGGTTTCTGTCGGAAGCAGGATTCCGCCAGGTGTCAGCCGATCAGTTCTTGACCGTATTCCGGCTCGAGGTCTCGGCGGTGCGTGCCGGCATGGCCGCATGTTCGGCGGCCAGGGCACGGTCACGCGCGGCATGGTCCTCGGCCCGCTGCTTGGCAGCCCAGGAGGCACCCAATTCGGGCGCGACCAGACCCTGCGGCAGGCCCTGCGCGGAGGCAGCACTGATTCCAAGAGCCAAGGCGAAGGCAGAAAGCATGAGCGTCTTCATTGGTTTGCTCCATCCGTATGTCCAGAAAGATGTGCAGATTGGTGCTTGCCCCGCACTCGTATATAGCGCCAACATAAACATTGTTCATATACCATTAATGCATACCTCATATGCGTACTCCGGTGGACTAGCCGTCCGTCGCGGCGCACAGGGTCAAGCGCGGGAGGCTGGCGAGGGGGTATCGTTTATGAACCCGCGTGAAGAGTAAGCCGGATGGAAAGAGCTCGGGTCCATTACGTTGCAGGTAGTGGAGCGGGCTGCTCACGCCCCGTTTACCACCGATCGGCAAATAAATCCCGTCCTGTGGAACGGTTCACAGAAGCATTGGCCGTGGGGCCGTAGGTTTCGGCTCGTCGATGAACGACGCCCGAAAGCAAAGGTCTTTCGGATCCCGCAGGAAAGGAAACCACGTCATGCGTCCTGTCATGTTCTCTGCCTTCGCCGCCGTTGCCGCCCTTGCCGCGGCGTCCGCCTTCAGCCCCGCCAGCGCCCAGAGCACGGGCGGCATCGTCATCACCCATGGCGGCGGTAATGTGAACGTCGCCAAGGGTGCGTTCAGCCAGGCCGACCAGTCGGCAACCACGCTGGGCGGCGTCGCCTATGGGCATGGCCGCGCCATCACCAATGGTGGCAACAACCGCAACATCGCCGCCGGCGCCTACAGCTTCGCCGGGCAGGACACCAC
>DASQVN010000825.1:0-3426 GCA_035640755.1 Rhodopila sp. | reverse complement strand
TGGATCGAGCGGAGATCGCCGCCGTTGGCCAGCAGGTGGGTGGCGAAGGAGTGGCGGAGTGCATGCGGCGTCGCGTGCTCGGGCAGACCAGCGAGGCGGCGATAGGTCCGCAGGATGCGTTGGGCGACGGCGGCATCCAGGCGCTTGCCGCGCTTGCCGAGGAACAACGGGGCGTCGGGCAGGGGCGTCGGGTGGACGGCAAGCCAGGCGTCGATCGCCTGCTTGACGGCGGGGAGGACGGGGACGGTGCGGGTTTTCGCACCCTTGCCGGTGACGGTGAGGGCGGGCTGGTGGGCGAGGGCGGCGGCGTCGCGGACGTTCAGCGAGAGGGCCTCATTGATACGCAGGCCGCAGCCGTAGAGCAGCGAGAAGAACGCGGTGTCGCGGGCGCGGATGGCGGGAGTGTCCTCGATGTCGCCGATGTTGTGGGCGACGTCCACGGCCTGGGTGACGCTCAGGGCGCGCGGGCCTTGGCCGTGGCGACTAGGCGGATCTGCGTGGTGTCGACGCCGTGGCGGCGGTGCAGGAAGCGGTAGAAGCCGCGGATGGCCGAGAGATGCTGGGCGCGGGAGGAGGCGACGAGCCCGGCGGCGCTGAGCGAGGCGAGCCAGGCGCGGATGTCGGTGGCCCTGAGGGCGGCGAGGGCCTGCAGGTCGGGCTCAGCACCAAGGTGGCGGGCGAGGAAGCCGAGGAAGCCGGCCAGGGCATGGCCGTAGGCCTCGGCCGTGTTGGCGGCCATGCGGCGTTCCTGGGTCAGCCACGCCAGGAACGCGTGACGGGCGGCATCCGCGGTCATGGCCGGGATCGGGGCCCGATCGGGTGCGCTCGGCGCGAACAAGTCTCCCTGGCAGGTATCGGCACGGGCGCGCGGTGTCCGCATGCCTCAGAACGGCTTGTCGCCGGCGATGGTGACGCGGAAGCCGGAGCGGGTGTGCGGCCAGTAGTCCCACATGGCGCGGTGCTGGACGCAGCGGTTGTCCCAGAAGGCGATGGCATTCTCGGTCCAGCGGAAGCGGCACTGGAACAGCGGGTCCTCGGCGAGGTCCCAGAGATAATTGAGGATGGCGGCACTTTCGTCGCGCGGGATGCCGAGGATGCGCCTGGTGAAGCCACGGTTGACATAGATCGTCTTGCGGCCGGTCACCGGATGCGTTCGGATCACCGGGTGCTCGGCCTTGGGGTATGTGGGCTTGTCCTCGACGCCGAGGTTTCTGTAGGTACCGCGGTAGGACTCCTCGCCGTCGTGCAGGGCGGTGAGGCCCTCGAGGTAGGTCTTCATGCGGTCCGACAGGGCCTCGTAGGCGGCGTACATGTTGGCTAACAGGGTGTCGCCGCCGCGGGGTGGGCATTCCTTGATATAGAGGATGCTGCCCATCGGCGGCTCGGGGTCGCAGGAGACGTCGCTGTGCCAGCCCTCGCCGTTGGCGCGCGTCGAGTTCCTGTCGGCGCGGATGATCATCAGTTCGGGGTGGCCGGGGGCGCTGGGGGCGGCGGGATGGATGTGCAGCCTGCCGAAGTTGCGGCCGAAATCGAGGTGCTGCTCGGGCGTCAGGTGCTGGTCGCGGAAGAAGATGACACAGTTTTCCGCGAGCGCGCGGCGGATTTCGTCCATCTGGTGGATGGGGATTGGCTTGGCGAGGTCGACGCCCGTGATCTCGGCCCCGATGATGGGGGTGAGCTTGTCGACTTGGATGGTTTCGTACGGGGCGGTGTTGCCGGGATCGTGGCGGTAACGGGGGCCGTTGTTGCCGCGGAGCGAGGTCATGGTGGAATTCCCTGTAGTCTGGACGTTGTCCCTGATCATCTTCCCGCCGGCATGGCCGGGCAAGCGATGACGAACACGCACGGTGAGAAAGATCGTGGCATCCAGCTGGTGATGGACCCTGTCCAGATGCCGAGCTCAGGCTGGCGCCAGCCAATCCTCTGCCCGAAGCCCGTCCACACGCTGAAATTCCCGCAAGTTGCCGGTGATTACCACCAATCCCCGGCTGCGAGCGTGACCCGCGATAAGGATGTCATATGGGCCGATGAGCAAACCCTTCCGTTCGAGGTCGGCGTAAATGTCCCCTGCGTGCGCTGTCGCGTCCTCGTCAAAGGAAAGTACTGACAGACGGGCGGCCAGTCCCTCGACTTCCCGGCGGTTCTCAACAGGTCTGGCCGATCGTGCCGCGCCACGAACCAGCTCGGTCAGGGTGATGGTCGAGATGCAGAGTGTATCGGCTTCCGCGTTGAAGCGCGGTCTGAGACCCTGAGGACGGTCGCGCAGCAGCCGGATGCAGAGATTCGTGTCCAGCATGTTCCGGAGCATCAGAACTCCTCGCGCGTCGGATGCGTGGGCTGCGCGCGATCGCCGAGGTCGGCACCGGGGCTGGCGAAGAAATCGTCCCATGCCGCATTGGCGGGAACGATCACACGCCGCGCGCCGTCGCGCAGGATCGCCACCTCACGAACGCCCGGTGGGAAGGCCACGTCCCTGGGGAGACGTACTGCCTGTGACTTGTTGCTCTGAAAGAGCGTTGTCCGGGTCATGGCTTCACTCCGCATGGGATATACAATATGTATATCCCATGCGGGGATGGGCTGTCAACGCGACCGGATGCGCGGCAGCCGCCGGGTTTCGTGCGCGCCTTGCCGGGCAGCGTCCATGTCCTTCGCGGCTGGCTGAGGTTGTGGCAGCATACGGTCAAGACGCAAGTCAGCCATAACAGGGAGGCTGCCATGGACGGTTTGTCGAGCGGCTTGTCCGCGTCCGGCCGGGTCTGGCCGGCGGACGTCACCGCCCAGGTTCCCTACTGGGTCTATACCGATCCGGATGTCTATGCCGCTGAGCTGGAGCGGATCTGGTATGGCCCGCATTGGCTGTATTGTGCCCTGGAGGCAGAGCTGCCGGCGGTCGGGGACTGGAAGACGACCACGCTGGGGGAGCGTCCGGTTGTTGTCGTGCGTTCGGCCGAGGATGAGATTTCCGTTGTTGAGAACCGCTGCGCGCATCGTGGCGTGAAGTTCTGCCAGGCGCGGTTCGGGCATTCGAAGTACCTGCTCTGTCCTTATCACCAATGGTCCTACAGCCTGCATGGCGAGCTGCAGGGGGTATCGTTCCGCCGCGGGGTCAAGGGGCAGGGTGGCATGCCGGCGGATTTTTCGCCGAGTGCGCACGGTCTGCGCCGGCTGCGGACCGAAGTTGTGAACGGGGTGGTGTGGGCCACGTTCTCGGACGCGACGCCGCCGTTTCGCGCGTATCTGGGGGAGAAATTCTGGAAGCACTACACGCGGGTCTATGACGGGCGGAAGCTGCAGGTCCTCGGCTACAATCGCCAGCACATTCCGGGCAACTGGAAGCTGATGCAGGAGAACATCAAGGACCCGTATCATGCGTCGCTGCTGCATGTGTTCTTCGTGACGTTCGGGCTGTTCCGGGCCGACCAG
>DASQVN010000824.1:0-2204 GCA_035640755.1 Rhodopila sp. | reverse complement strand
GTGATTACGGCTCCTGCGACTGGAGCTGGGCCAGGAGGGGGAGGTTTGCCTCGGGCTGGCGCTTGCGTTCGGCGCGCCTCGGGGGGCTTGCCGCCGGCTGGGCGGCCTCGGCGTGGAGCTGGCGCAGGCGCAGCAGTTCGTCGAGCAGGCGGTCCATGGTTGTCCAGATCGGTTCGTCGCCCTTGCGTTCGCGCATGATCAAGCGATGCGCGGCGAGGGTGACATTCAGCGTGCCGCGCGTGGTTTCCGGGCGCGGCATACGCATCTGCACCAGGACCTTCTCCACCTCATCGACCGGCTTGTCCATGGCGGCGGCGATTTCGTCAGTGGACTGGCCTTCGCGGCGGCGGCGGCGCGCCTCGGCGGCTTCCTTTGGGGTGAGCAGGATGGTGGGACGCAGCGCCTCGGTGCGGCGGGAGATTTCGCCGGCGCTGCCGCCGGGGGGCTTTCCTTTGAAGGCCATGACGCGATTCCTTCGGCGCTCGGGGTGGAGCGGGTTCGCGGGCTCGCACGTTCCGCGCGCCCCCGCGGCCTGCTCCGGACTCCGCTTGGGACGAGCATACGATACATTGATCGCGCGATCTGCCGGAACCCTTTCAATCTGGCGTCAGCGGGGGCGTGCAGGGCGTGGGCCGTGGCTTGAAGGTTGCAGTCTTGAAGGTTGCATTACCGTGTGATCCGGCAGGCGATGTCGAGGGCCATGCGGATCAGCTTGTCGCTGGCCTCGGGGGTGCGGAAGGCGCTGTGGGCGGTCAGGGTGACGTTGGGGAGCGCGGTCAGCCGGTGGCCGGCGGGCAGCGGCTCGGTCGTGAACACGTCGAGGGCGGCGTGGCGGAGGTGGCCGGATTGCAGGGCGGCGATCATGGCGTCCTCATCGACCAGGGCGCCGCGGGCGGTGTTGACCAGGATGGCGCCGGGACGCAGGCGGGCGAGGCGTTCGGCGGAGAGGAAGCCGCGGGTCTCGTCGTTCAGCAGCAGGTGGACGCTGAGCACGTGGCTTTCCGCCAGCAGCGTGTCGAGATCGACGAACTGCACGCCAGGGGCGGATTTGGGGCTTCGGTTCCAGGCGAGGACGCGCATGCCGAAGCCGTGGGCGATGCGGGCGACCTCGGCCGCGATGCCGCCGAAGCCCAGCAGGCCGAGGGTCTTGCCGGTGAGCTCCATGCCCTCGGTGCGGAGCCAGTTGCCGGCGCGCATGCCGTTGTCCATGCGGGCTATCCCGCGTGCGGCGGCCCACATCAGGGCGATGGTGTGTTCTGCCACCGCGGTGTCGCCATAACCCTTGATGATGTGGACGGTGATGCCGAGTCCGGCCAGTTCCTCGGGGTTCATGTAGCTGCGCGCGCCGGTGCCGAGGAAGATGATGTGTTTGATGGAGGCACACTGGCGCATGGCGTCGGTGGGCATTTGGGTATGGTCGTCGAGCACGAAGTCGTAGCCGTTCAACAGCGCGGGCAGATCGGCGGGGGCGATGTCGGCGTGCTCGTGCACCGTGACGGGCGGGTCGGTGGGGCGGGAGACGCGGCGGAACACCGAAGCGAGGTCGTCGACGGCATCCATGAACAGGCCTTTCATCGGGGATCCTCCTCCTGACACGACATCGCCCCCGACTGTGCGCAGCCAACGCGGATGCGGCAAGCCGCCGCGTGACCGTGCTATGGAAGGTTGGCCTGCCGAACCGAGACCAGGATGCCGCGTCCGCCGCCGATCGTACCGCGCTTCGACCCGCCCTCCCCGGCTGCCAGACGACGGCGGGCTGAGGCGGTGCCTGGGCGCGCGGTGCCTGGGCGCCCCGAGCCCAGGACGGCGCGGCGATCGTGGAAGCGGCGGGCGCTGGTCTGGGCGCTGCGCTGGGGGTTCATCGCCTCGGTCTGGCTGACCCTGGCCGCGGCGGTGGTGGTGCTGTGGTTTGCGCACGACCTGCCGCGGCCGGAGGCGGCACTGGACGCGGCGCGGCGGCCGAGCCTCACGTTGCAGGATCGGGGCGGTCGGGTGATTGCGGCGTATGGCGACCTGGTGGGAGAGCCGTTGCGGCTCAGGGACCTGCCCCCTGCCCTGCCCGCCGCGGTGGTCGCCGTGGAGGACCGACGGTTCTGGCATCATTCGGGCGTCGACGTGATTGGCCTGCTGCGGGCGGCGGGCGTGAACCTGGTGGCCGGACACGTCGTGCAGGGCGGATCGACGCTCACCCAGCAGGTGGCGAA
>DASQVN010000823.1:0-4290 GCA_035640755.1 Rhodopila sp. | reverse complement strand
ATCGCCTCCACCGCCCGCTCCACCACCGCCTCGTCGCAGATCACCTCGATCTTCACTTTGGGCAGGAAGTCGACCACGTACTCGGCGCCCCGATAGAGCTCCGTGTGGCCCTTTTGGCGGCCAAACCCCTTGGCCTCCAGCACCGTGATCCCCTGCAGCCCGACCTCATGAAGTGCTTCCTTCACCTCATCGAGCTTGAACGGCTTGATGACAGCCTCGATCTTCTTCATGTCCATCAAGCCCGGTTTGGCCGGGCCCCTTCACTCAGTTCAGGCTGCCCGTACGCTCCGACCCCGTACGCTCCAACGATGTCAGCGGCATGAACAGCATCCAAGGTTTGCATGTGGCGTGCCAGGCGGCAACGCCGAACGGTGCGCCGCCAGGTGCGGCGCACCATAGAGCAACCAACCCTGCCCTGTGCAGGGGCAGACGATCTAGTCCTTTGTTTTGCCGCACAATTCAGCCGCTGTCGAGCCGCTGCCCGGCCGCTCCGGCCGAGCTTTGGCCGGATGCGGTGAAAAAAGCGGCGGCGGTGGAGCGTTGCAGAAGACGCCAAATCGGCGCAGTCCGCCTGATTATTGGGCACACCAGCGGCCAGTCCATACGCACACGATGTGTCCGAAAGACGTTGCCGCCAGACACCGCATCCGCACTACCCCACGGTCAGCACGATCTTCCCAATATGCTGGCTCGACTCCATCAGCCGGTGCGCTTCGGCCGCCTGCGCCAGCGGGAACGTCGCATCGATCACCGGCGCACAGCGCCCTGCGTCGAGCACCGGCCATACCTTCTCGCGCAGCGCCGCGGCGATCGCCCCCTTCTGCGCCGTGGTCCGCGGGCGCATCGTCGATCCGGTGATCGTCAGCCGCCGCAGCATCACGGGCAGGAAGTCGAACTCCGGCACCTTCGAGCCCTGCAGGAAGGCGATCATGACCAGCCGTCCGTCCATTCCCAGGCAGCGTATGTTGCGCGCCATGTACGGTCCGCCGACCATGTCGAGGATGACGTCCACGCCGCGCCCCTCGGTCAGTGTCTTCACCTCGGCGACGAAATCCTGTTCCCGGTAGTTGATCGCCGCGTCCGCGCCGGCCTTGCGGCAGGCTTCGGCCTTTGCGGCCGAGCCCACGGTGGTGAGGACACGTGCGCCGAATTCGTGGGCAAGCTGGATGGCCGTCAGACCGATCCCGCCGCTGCCGCCATGGATCAGCGCGGTCTCTCCGGCCGCCAGCTGCCCCGCCTGGAACAGGTTGGCCCACACGGTGAAGAATGTCTCGGGCAGGGCGGCTGCCCGCAGCGCGTCGTATCCCTTTGGCCACGGCAGGCATTGCGCGGCGGGGACGGCGCAGTACTCCGCATAGCCTCCGCCGTTCGCCAGCGCGCAGACTCGCTCGCCCGCCTTCCACTGCGTCACCTGCGGGCCTGCTGCGACAACCTCGCCCGCCACTTCCAGTCCGAGGATCGGGCTCGCCCCCGGCGGCGGCGGGTATGATCCCTGCCGCTGCGCCACGTCCGGCCGGTTCACGCCCGCGGCCTGGACGCGGATCAGCACCTCATCCGCCTTGGGCACCGGTACCGGGCCGGAGGCGATCTCCAGCACTTCGGGCGCTCCCGCGCCGTTGGCGTTCACATAGTTCATGGTGTTTGGGGGCATGGTCTCTGGGGTCGGCATCGCTTCCTCCTGTCGCGCCGAACCTACGGCGAATGCAGGCGGCGGCAAAGGGAACAGAAACTTGTTTGCCTGGGACTCAGGGGGCGCCCGTATGTTGCCGGCGCGACGCAACAAATGGAGGAAACAAGATGCGGCAACATGCCCCCACCCTGTCGCGCCCCTATCTCTCACGCCGGCGCACGCTCGCGGGCCTCGCCACGTTCGCCGCCGCCGGTCCGGCCGCGGCCGGCGCTGCCTTCGCGCAGGGACAGCAGAACCAGGCGTCGCCTCCCAGCGTCATCAGCAATCCGCCCCGCCAATGGGGGCGCCATGCCCCGCCCGATATCTACCCCGACCCCGACATCATCATCATCGATCCACCCTTCAAACAATACCTGCTCGGCATTACCGCCATCCACCGGGTGGCGACCGGCTTCAAGTGGGCCGAGGGGCCGGCATGGTCGAGCGAGGGCCAGTACCTCGTCTTCAGCGACGTCCAGGGAAATACCCAGTACCGCTACATCTGGGAGACCGGGCGCGTTTCCGCCTTCCGCAGCCCGTCATACAACAGCAACGGCAACTCCTTCGACTTCCAGGGCCGCCAGCTCTCCACCCAGGACTTCTTCCGCCGCGTCGTCCGCTGGGAGCATGACGGCAGCATGACCGTCATTGCCGACAACTACCAGGGCAAGGGCCTCAATTCCCCCAACGACCTGGTGCCGCACCCCGACGGGAGCATCTGGTTCACCGACCCGCCCTATGGCGATACCCTCTCCGAGGGCCATCCGGATGAGGCCGGCGGCCCGACCAACCCCGCCGGCGTGCTCAAGCCGGCCGTCGGCGCCCCCGATGCCGGCGCGATGGGCGGCCGCAAGCGGGAACTGCCGAACGCCGTCTACCGCTGGGACCCGAGCGGCCGGCTCGACCAGGTCGCCACCGAGGACGAGGTGCCCGACCCCAACGGCATCTGCTTCTCGCCCGACTACAAGACGCTCTATATCATCAGCACCGGCAAGGGGCCGGGCGACCAGCACGCCGGCGGCAACGGCGTGGTGTTTGCATTCGATGTGCAGAACAATAAAATCTCCAACAAGCGCACCTTTACCGACATGATGATCGATGGGGTGAAGTGCGGGCCGGACGGCATGCGCGCGGATGTGTACGGCAATCTCTGGATCAGCTCCAACGCCGTCCTCGGCTATGCCGGCGTCATTGTGTTCAACGCCCAGGGCAAGCCGATCGGGCGCATCCGCCTGCCGGAAGTCTGCGCCAACGTCGCCTTCGGCGGGCCGAAGCGGAACATGCTGTTCATGTGCGCCAGCCAGTCGCTGTATCTGCTGCAGGTGCAGACCCAGGGCGCTGCGCCGGGATGAGGGTGGTTGCCAAGGCACCGCCGGGACCCAAGAGAAGGGCTCCGGCATCCCTGTATCGGAGACAGCCAAGGCCGAAATCCTCGCCGCCTTCATGGACCTGATGACGCAGAAGGCGCCACTCGCGCATCTCGCCACCCTGCAGCCCGACGGCTCGCCGCAGGTGACGCCGGTGTGGTTCGACTACACCAACGGCGTGATCCGCGTGAACACCGCCAAGGGGCGCGTCAGCCGGGTGAGGTCCGGGTGATGTATGAGATCACCCCCTCCCACACGATGGGGTAGGGAGCGGCGACCAGTGGCCCGAAGGGATTGACCGTTTTTCAAACGGTCGGGCCGCTGGTATTTTATTGGTTTCGCGCGCGGCCGCCCCACCAACCCCACGCGCATACCAGTCGGTCCGAAGGACCGCTGGTATCACTCCCGCCCTGCGGCGGCTGCCAGCATCCTGAGATCCGCCGCATTCAGGATCAGCTCTGCCTCCTGGCCGCAATCGGCCATGTCGCGGCTGGTCCGCTCGCCCGCCCAGTGCAGGCGCCAGGTATCCGGCCCCGCAGCCTCCGGTTTGCCGTCAACAACCAGGCTGCCTCCCGAGCGCCGCAGCACATCGAGGTCCAGCACGCAGCCGAACTGGCCCGGCCGATGCGCCAATAGCGCGTGATGGCCGGAGGCGGACCCGTCGGAGGGCTGAATCGCGCGCTCGAACAACGGACGCCGGCCTGCCTCGACCCAAGGTGCCGAGCCCGATCCGAATGTCATGATGTCGCCCAGTTGCGGGCCTGGCCGCTGCAAAGGGGCCGTTGCCATAGCCGCGCATAGCCACAGCGCGGCCAGAGCTGCCGCCACCCGCAATCCCTGAACAGCCGTCCGCATGCCAAGCCCCGAACCTGATCGTCCTGGCTTAGCAGCGGATGGTTGCAGAACTGTTAAAATCGCCTCAGGCGGCGGCCTCGATCCGCGCCAGTGCCTCGGCGCGTCCAAGCGCGGCGAGCGTGGCATCTATCCCCGGGCTGACCGTCCGCCCGGTGAGCGCCGCCCGCAGCGGCTGCGCGAGGGCGCCGAGCTTGAGGCCGCGGGTCTCCGCCGCCTCGCGCACCGCCGCCTCGAGCCGCTCGGGGGACCATTCGGCGCGGGCGAGCGGACCAGCCGCGACATGGCTGATTGCGGCCAGGAGGCAGAGCTGATCCTGAATGCGGCGGATCTCAGGATGCTGGCAGCCGCCGCAGGGCGGGAGTGAAGCCGCTCCCTAGCCCATTGCGTGGGTATGGGAGG
>DASQVN010000822.1:0-2210 GCA_035640755.1 Rhodopila sp. | reverse complement strand
CCCGGCAGATGTCCACCATCACGATATCGACCGAGTGCGCCAGGATCATCTGCCGAAGAGGCTCGATCCCCCACACATACTCCCCGCCCGCAACCGGGGTCTTCAGCGCCGCGGTCACCCGTGCAAGCCCCTGGAAGTCATCCGCGCGCGTCACATCCTCCAGCCAGAACAGCCCCACATCCTCGACCCGGCTGCCGATGTCGATCGCCTGCTCGGGCCGCCAGCGCTGGTTGATGTCGCACATCAGCTTGATGTCCGGCCCGATCGCCTCCCGCACCACCCGCACCCGCCGCACTTCCTCGGCTGGCGTCGGATTGCCGGGCAGGGCCATCTGGGTCTTCATCTCCTTGAATCCCTTCTGCACCAGCGTGGCCGCCGCCCGCTGCGCCTGCTCATCCGTCAACCCGCGCCGCAGCGAGCCCGAGGCATAGGTCGGCACCCGGTCCCGATGCCCGCCCAGCAGCTTCCACAACGGCTGGTTCAGCGCCTTGCCCTTGATGTCCCACAGCGCAACGTCGATCGCCGACAGCGCCAGCGTGAAGATGCCGCCCGGCCCGCAGGAATCCCCCGTCCCGTTGTGCAGCTTGGCGACGATATGCTCGATCCGCAGCGGGTCCTCGCCCACCGTCAGCGCCGCCAGCTCCTCCACCGCCACGCGCAGGCTGCCGGTCATTCTCCCGCCGTAGAACGTCACGCCGATCCCCTCGATCCCGTCGTCGGTGCGTAGCCGTAACGTGACGATCGGCCGCTTGCGTCCGGCCTCCTCCGGCATGTTCGCCAGCGGATCGTCCTCCGGAATGTGCAGGATGGCGGCTTCAAAGCTGGTGATCTTCATGTTCCCCCCGGTTCACGCGAACCTGGGAAGGCTAGGGCCAGCCGCCTTCCAACGCAAAGTCCGCACAACCCGGCCATTTGCCGAACGCCAGCCGAACCAACTACATTCCCATTCCGGTGATCGACACCCAACAACAACACTGGGAGGAATCAGTCCATGCTGCACCGAAGAGCCCTGCTGGGTGGCGCCGCTCTGGCGGTGGCCGCGCCCGCAATTCACGCGCGCGCCATGCCGGGCGTCAGCGATTCCGAAATCAGGGTCGGCAACACCATGCCCTACAGCGGCCCCGCCTCAGGCTACGCGGCGATCGGCCGGGTCGAGGCGGCGTATTTCCGCATGCTCAACACGCAGGGCGGCATCAACGGCCGCAAGGTCAACTTCATCACCTACGACGATGCCGCCAA
The DNA here is from genome assembly GCA_035640755.1 of Rhodopila sp. Taxonomy (GTDB): domain Bacteria; phylum Pseudomonadota; class Alphaproteobacteria; order Acetobacterales; family Acetobacteraceae; genus Rhodopila. The sequence goes on along the minus strand of DASQVN010000822.1, from coordinate 971 downwards.
CCCGCCGAAAACGGTCGAGCAGGTCCGCCGGCTGATCGAGCAGGACGATGTCGCCCTGCTGTTCAACACCCTGGGCACCGCCGCCAACACCGCGGTGGTCAAGTACGTGAACCAGAAGAAGGTGCCGCACCTGTTCCTGGCAACTGGCGCCGACAAATGGGGCGATTACAAGGAGCATCCCTGGACCATCGGCTGGCAGCCAAGCTACCGGGTCGAGGCGCAGATCTATGCCAAGTACATCCAGCGCGAAAAGCCGAACGGCCGGATCGGCATCATCTACCAGAACGACGATTTCGGGAAGGACTACGTCCTGGGCGTGCAGGACGTGATCGGTCCGGCGGCAATGAAGAACGTGCCGACCGTATCCTTCGAGATCACCGACGCCACCGTGGACAGCCAGCTCGTCAGCCTGAAGAGCGCCGGGGTCGATGTGCTGATCAACGCCGCATCGACGAAGTTCGCCGCCCTGGTGATCCGCAAGGTCAGTGAGCTCGACTGGCACCCCCTGCATCTCATGAGCAACGTTTCCGTTTCGGTGGGCGTGGTGATGAACCCCGCCGGGCCCGAGCGTGGCATCGGCGTGATCAGCTCCGCGTACCTCAAGGATTCCACCGACCCGGCCTGGGACAACGACCCGGGCATGACGGAATGGCGCACCTTCATGGCGAAGCATTACCCGGAAGGCGACCTGAAGGACTCAGGCAACGCCTACGGATACGCGGTCAGCCAGACGCTGGTTCACGTCCTGCGGGCCTGTGGCAACGACCTCTCGCGTGGGAACATCATGAAGCAGGCGACCAGCCTCGATCACCTGCCCAACCCCATCCTGCTGCCGGGCATCACCCAGACCACCAGCCCAACAGATTATCGTCCCCTCCGCCAGCTCCAGATGATGCGCTGGAACGGCAGGAGCTGGGACCGCTTCGGCGACCTGATCGAAGGCGCGAATATCTGAACCAACTGTGAACAAT
>DASQVN010000821.1:0-14826 GCA_035640755.1 Rhodopila sp. | reverse complement strand
TGGCTGGTGGCGCAGGCCGGCGCGGCGGGGTAAGCCGCGCCGATGGGAGCCTGGCGGTGCGCGCGGGGCGGCTCAGGTCACCTTGACGTTCAGGTAGGGGGTGTCGCCGACCATGCCGAAGCTCTGTGACAGCTTGCCGTTCAGCAGGTCGTTGGTCGAATAGCCGGACAGCACGATCTTGGTGGTCGGCTGGCCGGCTGCGCTGAACGCGTACTGCAGCCCGGTGTAGCCCGGCAGACCGGCGTTGTTCGACAGGTCGACGTTGAAGTCCGTCGGCGTGACGCCCAGCATCGTCACCGTATCGCCGGAATGCAGATAGGCGGCGGTGGTCAGCGTATCCTTGGTCTGTCCGAGCACGGTGGTCAGGAAGGTATTCTCTCCCTTGCCGCCGAGCAGCGTGTCGGAGCCGGTGCCGCCGTCGAGCACGTTGGTGCCGTCGGAGCCGCTGGCGTTGATCACGTCGTTGCCCGAGCCGGTGATGATGAAGGCGCTCGAGGTGTTCGAGTTGACGTTCAGCGAGTCGCTGGTGATGTTGGCGTATTCGGTGGTGGGGCTGCCGGGCGGGCCGGCGAACGGCTGGCCGGAAGAGGTGTTTACGGCCCCGGAACTCATGTTGAAGATCACGAACTTCGCGTCCGACGGGATCAGATTGATGCCGGCGGGATCGGCGGCCGCGGTGGCCGGATCGGGGACCGGATCGGCAGCCGCCGGGGCCGCGCCGCCGACCTGGACCTGCGTGCTGGTGCCGCCGCCCAGCGACGTGACCGCGAAGGTGTCGCCGGTCAGGGTGCCGCCGAGGTGGAGGGAGTAGACGGTCTGGCCGGCGGCGTTGGTCAGGTTGAGGGTCTGGCCGGAGAGGGTGGCGGCGGCCGCACTGACCCCGCCGAGGAGGATCTTGTCGCCGGGCTTCGGATCGATCGTCCCGGCGAAGGAGGCCGGGGTGTCGATGACCAGCGTGTCGTCGCCGTTCATGATGAAGGTCTGGCCGGACCCGACGCCGTGCACCTCCATGATCCCGCCGGCGGGGGCGACCGTGCCGACTTTCTGGTCGAAGTCGAAGGTCACGATGCCGGTGCCGACCAAGCCGTTGTTACCCAGGCTCAGCAGCCCGTCCAGTGCGCGCAGCGTACCGTTGTTGATGATGCCGCTGGCGATCGTGCCGTTGCCCTGGATGGCGGCGCCGCTGTCGATGGTGATGGGGCCGGAGGAGAAGGTGCCGGCGCTGAGGTCGAGGAGGCCGCCGGCCTGGATGTGCAGGGAGTTGGTCGTGGCGTAGTTGCGCGCGCCGAGGACATCGACCGTGCCGCGCGACCCGATCGTGTTCAGGGTGCTTTCCAGCGGCACGTAGCCGGTGCCGTTCCATTCGCCGATGGCGGTGGTGGCGCCGTTCAGGATCATCTCGGTCCAGCCGCTCGGGATGGCCGGCGGTCCCTCGACCGTGGCGATGTTGACGATCATGTTCTGGCGCGGCCCGCCCAGGTTGACGACGCCGCCGGTGCCCTTGGCCTCAAAAATGCCGTCGAACAGCGTGTTGCCGGTCATTTCGGCGATCGACTTCGTATCGACCGTGGTGACGCCGCTCAGCGCCTGCAGCCAGTTGGTGATGTAAAGGCCGTTGGTGCCCGTGAGCAGCACGTTGCCCTGGCCCTGCACGAAGGCGTCGATGGTGCCCGGGTTGAGGATGGTGCCGTTGTTCATGAACACCGCGGTCTGCAGCGAGCCGCTCAGGTTGCCGGCCGATCCGGTGCCGAAGTTCAGCGTGCCGTCGATGTTGAGCACGGCGGCGGTGTACGGGTCCTTGTTGGAGCCCGCGAGGTTGTTGACGGCGTTCATCGACAGCGAGTTGACGGTCCAGAACTCGCCCGGCGCGATGGTAACGGTGTAGGCCGCGAGGGTCGGGTTGTCGATCGTGACGACAGCGGTCGGATCGTTCGGCACCGAAGCCGGTGACCAGTTTGCCGCAGTGATCCAGTCGCCGCTGATGGGTGCCGCCCAACTGAACGTTGCCATGAAAAGTCCATCCCCTGTCAAAACATTATCCTGGCGCCCGGTGCCTGATGTGTTCGCGCCGGGGTCTGCCTTGAGTCCGCATCCAGGATGAATTGTCCATTCACGATAACGTAGCTTCCCGGTAATGTGGGGACTGCCGCACCGCATCAGCGTGGGATGATGTACGCCTGGTGAAACCATTTTGCGGCATCGTGCCGCGCATGCGGGCGCTGGAACATGATTGAGAATGATTACGAAATATTTTCACCCGGCAAGATTGGTGGGGGAGGCTGACGCCGCCGCACTCGGGCTTGAACGGTCACGGTGGTATATCGTAACAGACCCCGCCATGGCTTGAGCTGCCTGGGCATTCTTACCCAAGGCTTGCGGATTTGTGATGCCCCTTGGCAAACCGATCCCGATCCGTCTTATGTGCCGGCTCATGTTCGGGTTCATTGGCTCACGGCTGCTTCAGGCGATTCCAGTCCTGCTCGTGGTGGGATTCGTCGCCTTCGCCCTGTTCGCCTATGTCGGCGATCCGGTCAGCATCCTGATCGGCCAGGACGCGACCGAGGCGCAGCGTGTCCAGCTTGCGCATGAACTTGGGCTCGATCAGCCGTTCTTCGTGCAGTACGCGCGGTTCCTATGGCTTGCGCTGCACGGCGACTTCGGCATCAGCTACCGGCTGGCGCAGCCGGTGGCGCGGCTGATTGCCAACCGTCTGCCGGCGACGCTGGAGCTGGCGGTGACCGCTTCGGTGCTGGCGTTCGTCGTCGGCGTGCCGATGGGGGTCTACACCGGTATCAGACGCAACAGCCTGCTGTCGCGCGTGTTCATGGTGGTCAGCCTGGTCGGGGTGTCGCTGCCGACCTTCCTGCTGGGCATCCTGCTGATCCTGGTGTTCGCGGTCTGGCTGGGCTGGCTGCCGAGCTTCGGCCGCGGACCGGTGGTGCATGTCGGTCCCTGGTGGACCACCGGGTTCACCAGCTGGGCCGGGATCAGGGCGCTGATCCTGCCGTCGGTGACGCTTGGGCTGTTCCAGATGACGCTGATCATGCGGCTGGTGCGGGCCGAGATGCTGGAGGTGCTGCGCACCGACTACATCAAGTTCGCCCGGGCGCGCGGGCTGACCAGCCGGGCGATCCATTTCGGCCACGCGCTGAAGAACACGCTGGTGCCGGTGGTCACCATCATGGGGCTGCAGTTCGGCGGCATCGTCGCGTTCAGCCTGGTGACCGAGACGGTGTTCCAGTGGCCGGGCATGGGGCTGTTGCTGGTGCAATCGGTGACCGCGGCCGACATTCCGGTGATGTCGGCGTATCTGCTGCTGATCGCGCTGGTGTTCGTGGCGATCAATCTGCTGGTCGATCTGCTGTACTACGCGGTTGATCCGCGGCTGCGGGTGGGGCGCTGATGAGCCGCGGCATCATCCCCCTTGGCGCCCGGGCGTGGGACAGCGACCTGGCGTACAGCTTCCGCCACTCGCCGGCGGCGCTGCTGGCGGCGCTGGTCGCGCTCATGCTGCTGGCCGGTGCGGTGTTCGCGCCGTGGCTCGCGCCGCATGATCCGACCGATGTCGCGTCGCTGTCGCTGCTGGACAGCTTCAAGCCGCCGATCGGGATGGCGGACGCCGACTGGTCCTATCCGTTGGGCACCGATAACCAGGGGCGTGACGTCCTGTCGGCGATCATGTTCGGGCTGCGGATCAGCCTGGCGGTCGGCTTCCTGTCGATCCTGTTTGCGATCATAGCCGGCGTGACGATCGGGCTGCTGGCCGGTTACGTGGGCGGCCTGGCGGACGCGGTGCTGATGCGGATCGCGGATGTCCAACTGACATTCCCCTCGATCCTGACCGCGCTGCTGGTCGACGGCGTGATCAGCGCCGCCCTGCCCCGGACGATGCGCGATACGGTGCAGATCTATGTCATCGTGTTCGCAATCGGCATCAGCCTGTGGCCGAATTTTGCGCGCACGGTGCGCGGTTCGACGCTGGTGGAGCGGAACAAGGACTATGTTATGGCGGCGCGGGTGATCGGCGTGCCGTCCTGGCGGATCATGCTGTCGCACGTGATGCCGAACGTGCTGGGGCCGGTGATGGTGATCGCGACGCTAGGCCTTGGCAATGCGGTGATCGCCGAGGCGACGCTGTCGTTCCTGGGGGTCGGCTTGGCGTCAACCGAGCCGTCGCTGGGGACGTTGATCCGATTTGGGAACGACTTCCTGTTCTCCGGCCAGTGGTGGGTGACGCTGTTCCCGGGGTTGACGTTGATCCTGCTGGTGCTGGCGATCAACCTGCTGGGCGACTGGCTGCGCGATGCACTGAACCCGAGGTTGCGCTGATGCCGCTGCTCGAAGTACGCGACCTGGTCGTCGAGTTTCCCACGCGCCGCGGCGTGCTGCGCGCGCTGGACCGGGTCGGCCTGACGATCAACCGGGGCGAGGTGCTGGGCGTCGTGGGCGAGTCGGGTGCCGGCAAGTCGCTGACCGGCGCGGCGATCATGGGGTTGCTGGAACACCCGGGCCGGATCGCCGGCGGCGAGGTCCGGTTCGAGGGGCTGCGCATCGACAACCTGCCGCCCGAGCAGATGCGGCGCCTGCGCGGGCGGCGGATCGGCATGATCTTCCAGGACCCGCTGACGACGCTGAACCCGCTCTATACCGTCGGGCGGCAGCTGGCCGAGACGATGCAGACGCATATGCGCCTGTCGGACCGGGCGGCGCGCAAGCGTGCGGTCGAGTGGCTGGAGCAGGTCGGCATTCCGGCGGCCGCGCACCGGATCGACGCCTATCCGCACGAGTTTTCCGGCGGGCAGCGGCAGCGCGTGGTGATCGCGCTCGCGCTGTGTGCCGAACCGGCGCTGGTGATCGCGGATGAGCCGACGACGGCGCTGGACGTTTCGATCCAGGCACAGATCATTGCGCTGCTGAAGCGGCTGACGCGGGAGCACCACACGGCGGTGATGCTGGTCACGCACGACATGGGCGTGATCGCCGAGACCGCCGACCGCGTGGCGGTGATGTACGCGGGGCGGGTGGCGGAGGTCGGGCCGGTGCGGTCGGTGATCCGCGCCCCGGCGCATCCCTATACGGAAGGGCTGATGGCGAGCATCCCGGCGCTGGAGCGCCGCGTGGAGCGGTTGCGGCAGATCGACGGAGCGATGCCCAGGCTCGATGCGATGCCCCCCGGCTGCCGCTTCCATCCGCGCTGTCCGCGCGCCTTCGACCGATGCCTGACACAGGAGCCGCCATTGCTCGACGCCGGCGCGACGCGCGCGGCCTGCTGGCTGCACGCGCATGACTGAAGCGGCGACGCTGGAAACGGTCGGCGTTTCCCATTTCTTCGATGTCTCGAAGCCGTGGCTGCAACGGATCGTTTCGGGCGCGCCAAGGCGGCGGCTGCGCGCGGTGGATGACGTGTCGTTTGCCATTCCGCGCGGCGCGACCTTCGCGTTGGTGGGCGAATCCGGGTGCGGCAAGTCGACGATCGCGCGGCTTGCGGTCGGGCTGTATGAGCCGAGCGGCGGGATGATCCTGTTCGAGGGGCGGCAGTTGGCGGCGGCGCGGGCGCAGCCGGCGATGCGGCGGCGGATGAACATGATCTTCCAGGACCCGTACGCTTCGCTCAACCCGCGCTGGCGGGTGCGGGACATCGTGGCCGAGCCGATCCGCGCGTTTCGCTTAGCAAGCCGGCCGAATGAGGTGCAAGGGCGCGTCGGCTCGCTGCTGGCGCAGGTTGGGCTGACGGTGCGGGACGGCGACAAGTATCCGCACGAGTTCTCGGGCGGGCAGCGGCAGCGCATCTCGATCGCGCGGGCGCTGGCCAGCGAGCCGGACTTCCTGGTGTGCGACGAGCCGACCAGCGCGCTGGACGTTTCGGTGCAGGCACAGATCCTCAACCTGATGCGCGACCTGCAGCGGCGGCTTGGCCTGACGTACCTGTTCATCAGCCACAACCTGGCGGTGGTGCGGCATATGGCGGACCTGCTGGGGGTGATGTATCTGGGCCGCATCGTCGAGCAGGGCCCGGCAGAGGAGATTTTCCGGGGGCCGCGGCATCCCTATACGCGGATGCTGCTGGATGCGATCCCGGACCTGGAGCATATCGGGCGGGCGCGCACGCCGGTCGGCGGGGAGCTGCCGAGCCCGATTGCACCGCCCTCGGGGTGTCCGTTCCATCCGCGGTGCCCGCTGGCGAATGAGCGGTGCCGGGTGGAGAAGCCGGCGTATGTCATGGCGGGGGCGGTGCAAGTGGCCTGCCATGCGGTGGAGGAAGGGCGGCATGGATGATGAGCGGGGGGCTGAGCAACGTGAGGGTGGGTCGCCGTCAGGTTCGCGGTGGCGTGGGCTGGTGATCCTGGCGCTGCTGGCGATGCTGATCGTGGGCGTGCTGTATATGGCGCAGCAGTTGCGCCATGCGGCGGCGATTCAGGATTGCGTGGCGTCGGGGCGCACCAATTGTGCGCCGATTGGGACGGGGCGTTAGTGCTGTCGCCGCGGCGAGAAACGCCGCGGCGATGTCCGGTCAGACTGTTGACGCGTCTGCCGGAGCCGGCTGTTTCGGGCGCCGGCGGATCACGCCGGTCAGAGCCACCGCGGATCCGATGAGCGCCAGGGAATTCGGCTCAGGGACGGCGGCGACCTCGTTTCCAGTGGCTTCGAGCACGTCGGTACGTCCGTAGGAGCTCTGCAGGGTGATCCCGGACAGTGCCTTTGCGGGATCGGCCGAGATGGCAACATCGGCATAGCCGAAGCCGCGGGCATCCACCGTGCCGCTGTTCAGCGAATACCGATTGTAGGAGCCCTGCCCATACCAGTCGGGAACGTACGTGACGGTTCGCGGGCTGGTTCCATCCGCGTAGTTCAGCGTGACGGTCAGGTAGTCACCGCCACTGATGCCAAGAGCCAGGATGTCGAGCGAAGAATAATAGCCGCTGGGGACGCCGACCGATGCCGACAAGCCAAAGCCATGCACGCCAAGCTGCAGCACGTTGTTTCCGGTGCTGCCGGACGCACCGAACCCATCGGGCAAGCCGCTCGCGGCGCGGGGGGATGCAAACGACTGCGTCATGAACACGGTGTTCCCGCCGGCGTCGCTGTAGTCCAGCGAGGTGAGGCCGGCCGAACTACTGGATCCGGCGATGCCGTTGATGTTGTAGGGCAATGAGAACTGGACGGCTGCATGTGCCGCGGGCAGGCCGGCCATCAGGAAGACCGGGATCAGATTCAAAACTTGCATACGGTGTTCCCATGGGTCGTGTGGACAGCGTGTCGCTGTGCCCAGGACGAGTGTGCAACTGGGATGCCAAATGCCGAGTGATTGATTTGCAATGTGTTTGTGGAAGTGAAGCGGGTTTGGGTGTAAAATTTTCCGACGCTACCCGATGCAGCTCCCCTGCCTGGGGCCGTTGTTTCACCAGTGGACCTGAAGACCCAGCGCTTCCAATATCGGGCGGCGCAGTTCGGCGAGTTCGGCGCTGCCGCGGTGCCGCGGATAGGGCAGGTCGATTGCGGTGTCCGCCAGAATCCTGGCCGGTCTGCGGCTGAGCACGAGCACTCGCTCAGCCAGACACAATGCCTCATCCACGTCATGTGTCACCAGGAGCGGGGTGAACCGCTGATGCCGCCAGAGCGCGACAAGCTCCGCCTGAAGGGCGAGGCGCGTCAGGCTTTCGAGGTTGGCGAGCGGCTCGTCCATCAGGAGCACGCGGGGATCGTTCACAAGTGCCCTCGCCAGCGCCACGCGCTGTGCCATGCCGCCGGAAGGCATTGCCAAGTTCACCTCGGTTGGTGCTGGGAGGCGAGGCGGGTGAGGCTGACCGGATGACGCCAGAGCCCATTCCTATATCGCCACCGCTTCCCGGCCGAGATCATCAGCCATGCCGTGTGGCTCTACCATGTGTTCAGCCTCAGCCTGCGTGATGTCGACCTGAGCCTGGCCGAACGTGGTGTGGTGGTCAGCCACGGTTGAGCCGCAGAGCGGATCGACAGCCGGGCTTGGTGCAAGACGTTCGGCGCTGAGTTCGCCAAGCGCCTCCGCCGTCGCAGGCCGCGGCCAGGAGATACATGGCCTCTTGATGAGGTGTTTAGACGTATCGGCGGCGTATTGCATTCTCTGGGGCGTGCGGTGGATCAGCATGGCGTCGTGCTGGACATCCTGGTGCAGGCGAAACGCGATGGCGCCGCGGCCAAGCGCTTCTTCCGGCGGCTGCTGAAGGGGCTGCAGTACAAGCCCAAGCGCCTGATCACCGACCGCCTGCGGAGCTATGGCGTGGCCCGGCGTGCGCTGTGGCCTGACGTCAGACACCGGACCAACCGATATCTAACCAACCGGGCGGAACACTCGCATCGGCCGCCACGACGGCGAGAGCGGCAGATGCAACGGTTCACGTCCCCGGACCAGGCGCAGGATGTCCTCGCGGCGCATGCCATGAACTACGGTCACTTCCGGCCACGGCGTCATCGCCTCCGTGCCGGTGGCTATCGGCGTGCACGGGTGAAAGCGTTTCGAGTCTGGCGACAGGAAACGTCTGTCCGCCCGGTGGAATAAGCCCGGGGTATCAGCACTCATTATCGCCAACTCGTTCTATCAATGGTTAAGTTGGCAATGCCATGATCGATCATGCCTTCCTCATCAGGTCGGCACTGCATTGATAGCACGCCAACGGCCGAGCTCAAACGAGGCCGATTGCCTGCCGGGCGAAGGGGCCCAGGATTGCCACTTCGATCCCAGATTGCCGATATGCCTGATAAGGCGCGGCTCTAGCCGTGTCACAAAAAATCGACTCGCGAAGGTTGGCAGTTCGATTAATTTCGATCGTTCATAGCGTGGTTGGTGAGGATTTTCAGCGACCTGCCAGGGAAAGAGGGAAGCCTGTTCATCTATGCTGTTTAATTCCCAGGGCTTCATCCTCGGATTCTTGCCCGTTGTTCTTTGTACGTATTACGCAGTCGCCGGGAACCGCGCGGCTCGCGAGGGTCTTCTGGTATGCGCGTCGATTTTTTTCTACGGCATGTGGGATCCCCGCTTCGTTCCGTTGCTTCTGCTTCTGACCACAGCGAACTGGGGTATCGCGGTATGGTTTGGGCGCAAGCGCGCACGCTGGATTCCGTCTCTCGGGATCATCATGAACCTGGCGGTGCTCGGGGTCGTCAAATATTCCGATTTCATACGCGGTTCCATTTTCGAACTCGCACATCAGCGGTGGACGCCATGGCACCTCATCCTGCCCTTGGGCATTAGTTTCTTCGTCTTCCAAAAGATTTCCTATCTGGTGGATCTACGGAGCGGCAAAGCGGAGGTGGTTGGGCTTCTGGATTTCGCTCTGTTCGTCCAGTTCTTTCCTCAACTCATCGCCGGGCCGATTGTCCGTCACAACGAAATCGTTCCTCAGTTCCGAACCGACCCGCATTCAGCGGAAATGTGGGAGAATATTGGCCGGGGGCTCACACTGTTTACCATTGGCGTTTTCAAGAAAGTGGCGATCGCCGACACGCTCGCGCCGTTCATTGACTCGGGCTATAGTGCCAGTGCCAGCATGCCACCCAGTATTTTCGGCGCCTGGACCGTGGTGTTTGCCTATGGGTTGCAACTCTACTTCGACTTCTCCGGGTACTCTGACATGGCGATTGGTCTCGGCCGTATGTTTGGTTTCAGACTGCCGCACAATTTCAATGCGCCCTACCGCGCAGCGTCGATCCAGGAGTTCTGGCGCTACTGGCATATGACGCTCAGCCGCTTCCTTCGAGATTATGTATATATCCCGCTTTATGCGCGTCTGACCATCGCGGGACCGCGCACCAGCATGTCACGTCAGGGGACCGCGATGGTGATAACCATGCTTCTGGCGGGCTTATGGCACGGAGCGGGATGGACGTTTGTCGCCTGGGGCGGCATGCACGGCCTGGCGCTCGCGGTCAATCAGGCCTGGAACCGCTGGGGCTTTCGGTTGCCCAGGTTGCTCACCGTGACCATGACGCAACTGTTTGTGTTCACGAGCCTTATTCTTTTTCGCGCCCCTACTTTCCGCGAGGCGGCAACGATGGCCCGTGGTCTGGCAGGGCTCCATGGCACCGACGGCATTTCCATACCTAATGAGGTGGCATTGGCGTTGGTGCTCGGCGCCGGCTTCGCCACGATCGGTCCAACAAGTCAACGAGTGGCGTTGGTGTTGATTCGGCCGAGCCAATGGATTGCGGTGTCGGTGGGATTGACGCTGAGCTGGCTGTTGGTGTTGATAGGTGGACGATTGCCAAATGTCTTCATCTACTTCCAGTTCTGAAGCCGACGCATGGCACCGGTTCACGGTGATGCAGATCTGCGCGACAAGCGCGGTGGTGGCAATTCTCTACGCATTCGTAGCGGTCGTTGATCCTTGGAACATGCTCCCCCTGTCACCGCCCCTGGACCGGGCACCGGTTACGTCCAATCAGCGGTTCGCCTATCCATCGTTGGCGCTGTCCGACCGTTTTGACAGTGCGATCATCGGTACCTCGGGAGTCCGGTTGTTGCGTCCAACGCTGCTGAACGATCTGTTCGATGCCCATTTCGTCAATCTGGCGATGAATGCCGCCACACCGTGGGAGCAGGGTCAGATCGCGAGGTTGTTCTTGCGCGCGCACCCGAAACCCAAACGCATCATTCTGGGTGTGGATTACAGTTGGTGTGCGCGGAGAGACAATATTCCGAAGCTGACGCCCAGGCCTTTTCCCAACTGGATGTATGATGGCAGTGCTTGGCACGGCTACCTCGAACTGTTGAATCTGTACGCCATCACCGAAGCCGGCAAGGAGGCGGGCGTACTGATGCGCCTGAAGCGCGAGGATAAGGGGCGGGACGGGTATGAGGTTTTTGTTCCACCCGATGACCGTTATGATCCCACCCGTGTGGCGGCGCGACTGCGGGCGGCAAAGATTGTCGCTCCAGGCGAACCGGGTGCCGGTCCCCCAGAGACATGGTACTATCCGGCATTCGACGAGCTTCTACCGATAATAAGGATGGTTCCGAGGGGCACGCCGTTTATGCTTGTCTTCGTGCCCTATAACCATTTCGTAATACCACCGCCCGGACATCCGGGCGAGGCTATTTGGAGCGAATGCAAACGGCGGATGGCGCGGCTCTCGGCGACATTCCCCGGGGTTCAAGCTATTGACTTCATGAGACATAGCCCGATAACCGACGACGATAGTGGGTATTGGGACGAGGGCCACGTGCGGGTCGGTGTCGCAGACCGCATGGCACGGGAGCTGGCATCCGCCTCGCGAGGGGAGGTGTCCGACGATTACATTGTCCTGAAACCGGACGCGTTATGATGGTTCTGTTTGTCGAGGCAACGGAGGTCCGCTGGCCGACGGTCACGGTATCCCTCTGTTTGGGGTGGCCCTGCCAGGGATTGTGCTAAATTGAAATTGGCGAAGGGAATGCGATGATCCGTCGGTCCGATCTCACCGAGGTGGAGGTCCAAGATTGGTGCTGCCAGTATCTTGCACAGTTGCTCAAGCGCGCGCCTGAGAGCATCGACCGTTACGCGGATTTCGATAGCCTGGGGCTCGACTCAGCCGAGTCGGTCTTCCTCGTATCGGCGCTCGAGGAGTGGTCAAGGGTTCAATTATCGCCGGAAGCAGCTATCGAACACCCAAGTATTGTCCAACTATCTCGATTCGTGTTTCGGACGAGTGTGACGGGTGGCGGGGCTACCCCGACGAGATGGTGACCGATGACGACGATGCCGCGGAGGTGACTTCGCTTGGGTCCCTGACCGCTGTCCTGGCACGGCGGGCCACCCTACATGGAAGTCGCCAAGCCTTTGTCTTTCTGCCGGAACGCGAGGGGACCCGTCCCACGCTCACATTCGCGGAACTCGATCGGCGAGCGCGGGGACTGGCGGCGCGTCTCCTGATGCACGCTGAGCCCGGCGATCGGGCAGTACTGTTGTTTCCGCCAGGCCTTGATTTCGTAGTGGGGTTTTTCGCATGTCTCGCAGCGGGGATCGTCGCTGTCCCGTTGATGCTTCCTCGCCGAGGCGGCGGACGCGATGCCAGCATCGCGATTCTGAACGACTGTATTCCGAAGCTTGTGCTTACGGGCCCGGAAGTCTTCACCGCGCGACCCGACCTGATTGCCTGGTTCCAGTCGGCCGGTCCGTGCATGATCGTGGATGCGATGGCGGACACCGCCGCGCCTGACAAGCCGCTTCCGCAAGCGGGCCTCGTTGATCTCGCCCTGCTGCAGTATACGTCAGGTTCGACTTCGGCACCGAAGGGCGTGATGGTTACGCACGGAAATCTTCTGGCCAATTTCGAAATGATCCGACTGGCAATGAAAAACTCATCCCGGTCGACCTGTGTCAACTGGGTACCGCTGTACCACGACATGGGTCTGATGATGGGCGTGATGCAACCCGTCTATGTTGGTGCATTATCCGTGCTGATGCCGTCCGCCGCGTTCATGATGCGGCCACTCTCCTGGATTCGCGCGATAAGCGAATTTCGTGCCGAAGTTTCCAGTGCTCCGAACTTCGCATTTGATCTATGCGTTTCCCGCGCCCGGCCGGAAGAATTGGATGGTGTGGACCTGTCCTGCTGGAAGGTGGCGCTCAACGGCGCCGAACCGGTGCAGTCTGACACGATTGCGCGGTTCGCGAACAGGTTCGGCCGCTACGGCTTTGACGCTGGTGCGATGTATCCAGGATACGGGCTAGCGGAAGCGACGCTGTTGGTAACCGGGGGAACGCGAGGAGGTGGCGTGGCAACCCGGTGGGTCAGCCGTACCGGCCTGCGGGAGGGATATGTCTCGCCGCCCACCGATCCGTCCGACGCGCACGAGTTGGTGTCCTGCGGACGCGACCTGCCCGAGGAGGAAGTGGTGGTTGTTGACCCTGACAATTTGTGCCTCACGCCACCCGGCGTCGTGGGCGAAATTCTGGTCAACGGCCCCAATGTGGCCCACGGATACTGGCGGGACCCGGTGATGACCTCCGCGATATTCCAGGCGCGAATTCGCGAAAGGTCCCACGGACAGATCTGGCTGCGTACCGGCGACCTTGGCTTTCTAGATGAGAATGGAGCACTCTTCGTCACCGGCCGGATCAAGGACTTAATCATCATTCGCGGTGTGAATCACTATCCCCAGGACATTGAGCGGACGATGCAGGGCGCCCATCCGGCACATCGGCGGCATGGGGCCGCCGCCTTCTCGGTGCTGGACGAACGCAACATCGAACGTCTGGTTCTCGTGCAGGAAATCGACCGCGCGCACCGTCATAATTTTAACGCCGCGGAGATAAATGAGTGTATTCGACGGGAGGTGGCAGCGGCGCACGGCATAGCTGTCCACGACATCGCCTTGATCGCGCCAGCCACGTTGCCTAAAACGACAAGCGGTAAAGTCCAGCGAAGCCTGATCCGTCAGCTTTGGATGGAGCGACGTCTGCAGTTGCTCGATGCGTAGACACGCTCGCGCTCGAACTATACTTGGCCCGGAGCAGCGGCATGACCTGCTGGAGATCGCCGAGGAGGGCATTGCCAAGTTAACCTCGGCTGGTGCTGGGAGGCGGCAACGTCCCTGACCCCTGCCCCATGGCTTATGACAGCTCCGCCGTCTGCGCTTCCCGCACCTCGATATTCGTCAGCGTCCGTCCGCGCGTCTCGGGCAGCATCATGAGCGCGGCGATCATTACGCAATAGGCGACGAAGGAGAACAGCGCGATTGCGCCGGCGAGGGACAGCTCGGTTGCCAGGAAGCCGACGAAGGCGGGGAACAGGGCGCCGATGCCGCGGCCGGCGTTATAGCAGAAGCCTTGCGCCGTGCCGCGCACCTCGGTTGGGAACAGCTCGGTCATGAACGGGCCCATTGGCGGCCACATCATGTAGAGCACGATGCCGAGCGGAAAGCCGAGCCAGAGCATGGCGGCGTTGGAGATCGGGGCGAGGACGTAGACCAGCACGAGGATCATTGATCCCACGGCCGAGATGATGAACGTCCGCTTGCGGCCGATGGCGTCCGATAGAAACGAGGCCAGAACGAACCCGATGAACGCACCGAGGATGTGCAGCAGCAGGTAGCTGCCGGTCGAGACGGCGGACAGGCCGCGCACCGTGCTCAGGTAGGTGGGCATCCAGACGCCGAGTGCATAGGCGCCGCCCTGGGCGCCGGTGACCATCAGCGCGACCCGCCAGGTGGTGGCCAGATGCGGCGGCTGCAGCGGGGTCAACAGGTGCATGATGCCCTGGGTCTGGTGCGGGACGCGGTTGTTGAAGACCTCGGAGTCCTCGACGTAGCGCCGGATCCAGATGACCAACAGGGCGGGCAGCAGGCCGAGCGCGAACAGGATGCGCCATGCGAGGGCGGCGGGGAACATGGCGAACAGGGCGGTGTAGAGCAGCGCCGCGGCACCCCAGCCGACGGCCCATCCGGTTTGCACCAGGCCGACCGCTCGGCCGCGGTACTGGTCGCGGATCACCTCCCCCATCAGCACGGCACCGGCGGCCCACTCGCCGCCGAAGCCCAGGCCCTGCAGGGCGCGGCAGATGAACAGCTGGGTGAAGTCCTGCGTCAGGCCGCAGAGGAAGGTGAACAGGGCGTACCAGACGATGGTGACCTGGAGCACGCGGACCCGGCCGTAGCGGTCGCTCAGCATGCCTGCGATCCAGCCGCCGAAGGCCGACAGCAGCAGGGTCACTGTGCCGAGGATTCCGGCCTCGGCCTTCGAGATCCCCCACAGGCCGAGCAGCGTCGGGACGACGAAGCTGAAGATTTGGACATCGAGCGCGTCGAGCGACCAGCCGCCGAAGCAGGCGCCCATTGTCCGCCGCTCCTTGGGTGTGAGGTCAGAGAGCCAT
>DASQVN010000820.1:0-2696 GCA_035640755.1 Rhodopila sp. | reverse complement strand
GTATCCCCCTGATGAGGCCGGCCTTCATTACGCCGGGAGCAGTGAGGAGGGAAGGGGACAGCGATCAGGCCGGCAACGGGGCTGAGGTGTGTCGTGAATCGACCAAATCCTTGATCTCCGCGTAGAGGCGGCTGCCAACGGCGTCCCAGGTGAAGTATGTGCTCCGCTGTTTGCCAGCCATTCCCATCTGCCGCGCGCGTTCGGGGTTTGACAGCAGACCGGCAAGGGCTTCGGCCAGCGCGTCAGGATCTTGCGGTGACACCAGGATGCCCGTCGTTCCATCCAGCACCATTTCGGGGAAGCCCCCCACGGTGGTCGCGACCACGGGCAGGCTGAACGCCATGGCCTCGACCGAAGCGACCGCAGACGGCTCCACCACACTCGGCAAGCAGAAAATCGATGATTCGGCAAAATACCTGGCTACGTCCGCCCTAGCGATCCGTCCAAGCGCCTGGATACGTGGATGGCTCGTTTCAGGTGTGCAGCCGACGATCGTCAACCTGGCGTGCGGGAACCGTTCGGCCACTTTCTCAAAGGCAGCCAGAAGTGTCGGCCCACCCTTTCGTTCCCAATCGATGCCGACGAACAGGATGCGTCCTGCATTATAACGCTGGAGATCCGTGCTGCTGGTCGCAGTCTCGACGTTGGCACCGATCATGATGGGAGTGATACGATCCGGGTTACATCCATAGTGACGCGACAGGGTTCGCTTCACATGCGCGGCGGTGGTCAGGATCTTGTCCGCCCGCCGATACATCGCCCCTTCGAGCTTCATGAATGCCTGCAACCGCAGCAAGCGCTCATCACGCAGTTCGAAATCCAGGCTGCTGGCAAGCGTGTAATCGGTGTACAAAACAAACGGACGCCCAGGCAAGGACGCGTTGAACAGCCCCTGGGTCTGTATCGTGAAGTCAAAGCATTCTGCTTCGGCACCAAAGTGGTCGCGGACGGCAGCGGAAAGGCGCCGGAACATGAAGGGAGTCAGGAAAAAGAAGGCATGCCGGTCAGATGCGTTCTGGAATACGGACGGGCCAAATGTTGCAAGTTCCAGGCACGCGTTGACAGCCGCGATGCCGCGCTGGCGCCTGATGTAGTCCTTGACATCGAATATCACGATCGAATGATCAGGAAACCGTTTCGTCAGTTGCTCAACTATGCGTTCGTTGGTATGTGAGAATGAGCCCAGCTTGGCGAACAAGATGCGGCGGCGTGCGGAAGAGGGCTGGGCTGTTACGGATGATCCGCGAGTCATCTGGTTCGGCTGCACGTTCACACATTCACTCCCGTGGGAATCGGCTCGGACAGGTCGCTGGAAATTAGGTCGCGTTGCCACGACATTCCGCCTCGGATCCGCTGCATAACGAGGTGTTTATGTCATTTTGCGTCTCGAGTCATAGGCACCATGATCGGTAACCGCATGCCGGCGCTGGAAATAAGCGCCGATAAGGCGATATTCCGCCCACACGCGCCGCTGTGGTCCTGCATTGGATTTCCGCGCGTGCCGATGTGACGATTGACGTTCCAAAACCGCTCGGAGCAATGGAAAAGCGCTGCATGATGACCCAAACAACCGATGCCGGATTGGGACCGGCTCTCCAGTGATTCTGTTCAGGATACGCGAACTGACCCCGGTGCACCGGCGCTTCGCCGAGGAGCTGGCGGCCTGCGCGGACGGCCGCTTTGCCTGCGTGATCGATGAGCGGAACGGGCCCGCCGACATCGCACCGTGGCCGAAGGTCAGCCTCACCGTTCCGAACTGCGAACGGCTCGGCCTCCATTGCCCCGACGATGTTGCATGGCGCTGCGGTGACTACGGCTTCTATCTGGCGCGCGCGCAGTTCCCACAGGAGCGGTTCTTCTGGATGGTCGAACCCGACGTCCGGTTCGGCGGCGCCGGCGCCGCGGCGTTCTTCGAACTGTTCCGCAACGAGACCGAAGCCGACCTGCTGGTCGCCGACCTGCGTCCGGCAGATCACACCTACTTCTGGGAATTCATGATCACCGCACGCGACCTGGTGCCGTTCCGCTGCATCTTTCCGGTGGTGCGGCTGTCGGCGCGGGCGATCGACTACCTGCTGGCGAAGCGTATCGCGTTCGCCCGCAATGCACGCCGCCGGCGCGAATGGCCGAACGATGAGAGCTTCGTCGCCACGCTGCTGAAGAACCATCCCGGCATGGTGTGCCGCGACCTCAATGACTTCGGGCGCGAACTCTACAACCATGATACGCTGTCGTTCTGGAAGCCGTTCGACGGCGACGCGCTGGAGCTGAGCCGCGAGCGGCTGACCGTATACCATCCGGTGCTGTTCGGGGCAGAGTACCGCGCGAAGGTCGAGCGGATGGAGGCGCCGCAGGACGATCGGCGGCTGGTGCGGCGGGTGCGGCGGCGGCTGATCCGGGAGCTGAACAAGGCGACGACGTGGGCTTGAACTGGGGGCTTGAAGTCGGGGCTTGAAGTGGGGCCTGAAGGCGGCTGAAGGAAGATCCTTGACTCGGCAGGCAGCCGCTTCTGGTATAAATGAGAAACAACCGCGGCACGCCGACCCATGATCCAGGCCAACCCATGATCCAGGTCACCAGGACCATTGCCATCGACGAGCGCGCCGTGCAGGAGAGTTTCATCCGCGCCTCCGGCCCGGGTGGGCAGAACGTCAACAAGGTGGCAACCGCCGTGCAGCTCCGCCTGTCGCTCGACC
>DASQVN010000819.1:0-3758 GCA_035640755.1 Rhodopila sp. | reverse complement strand
CGGAGCGAGTTGCCGAGCTCAATGAGGCGATCGAGCGATCCGAGCAGACCAAAGAATGCTGGCTGATTGCCGATTTACTGCGCATCAAGGGCGAGCTTCTTTTGTTATCGGGCACACAAGGCGCCGCGACGGCGGCCGAGGCTCACTTCCGGCAAGCGCTCGACTGGGCACGCCGGCAAGGCGCGCTATCCTTGGAACTGCGCGCCGCAACGAGCCTCGCCCGGCTGCTGCGCCATCAGGGCCGTTCTGCTGATGCAGTCGCGCTCCTCCAGCCGGTCTACGACCACTTCACTGAGGGGTTCGACACGGCCGATCTCAAGGCGGCAAAAGAGCTTCTGAATGGGCGAGGGAGCTAACATAACTCGCCTTGATGACATCAACGACGTGTTCGGCGATCTCGAGGCGGGGTCAAAGTCGACGGCAGGATTGGGTCAGCGCGGCGCGGGCACAAGATGTAGATCAGCCGATTGGCTCGTCGGGTGTCTTCCTGGCAGCGCCCGGACGAAATACCGAACGGCGCGCTTCAAGCGCACGAACGAGTTCAGCACCAACTCCAACGTCACATTGTGTCGCAGCGCCCTGTTTCGTAACTGTGCTTGGCTGCGCGCGGGCGATCGCTTTTTCCAGTTCACCCGCTAAGCTGGCCGTATTTACAGGTGGCTGTTGCCCGCAGCAACCGCTTTGTTTGGCTAGCAATACACCACTATCGGGCTAAACTGTCGGTGGTTGCAGGTCCCCGCAACCACTTTGACCGAACGCTCCAACAAGCCAGGGACCATCGCCAGCCGCAGCCTGCTTGGCGCCGGCGAACAGCCATTATCGATCGCTCGGCGGCATTATTGTTGCGACAGGTGCCGCCAAAGAAGCTCCCGTACATGGCGTTGTCGTCGGCGTCTGCGACAGAGCCCATGGACGGGCGGACACCCGCCTCGTGACATCGGCCGCCGAACGTCAGTACGGCGTATTGCACGCCGCCGCCTGAAGTGCACAGGCGGTGCCGTTGCGTTGGCACAGGTACAAGGCCTCGCTGATCGCGCGGCCTAGCGAGAGCGCATCCTGACCATACAGGCTGGCGCCACTGCGAAACAGGGCGTAGCAGGCAGGCCGATCGGCGCCGAGCGACAGGCCAGAGTCGGTGCAGGGGGCACCGAGCGCGGAGCACGCCATGATTGCCTCATTGATCGCCTCCGGCAGTGTCGCGCCGATCCGTATCGCCCAGTTGCCGGTGCTGCTCCAGGCAATCCCGACGTTGTAAAGCGGCACCACGTAAATCGTGTGACGGCTGCCCCGATGATCCCGGTGCTCCTCATGCTCCGGCTCCCGCGATACATCGGGGACGCGCGGCACTTGGGCGCGCTGTTCGCTCTGCCACGCTTGCGGTGATGCCGGCACCGAATGGGACGGCACCTGACAGGGGGTGTTGGGTGGGCACGCAGACTGCGCAGGCAGCGCCACCACCGCGCCACACACCCCGAGGAGGGCTCCATATACGCGATCAAGCATGGTCACACAGTGTCCCCGCACGGCCTTTCACCTTGCGCTGCACCCTTCCATGGCAGCGGAGGAACAACAACTGGGCTGTATCATCGTTAAGGCCGGCTGGTTGACATTATCTACCGGCAGCGCAGTGTCCGCCCGCGTCGCAAGCGGAGGAAACCATGACCTACGTCGTCGTACGTTTATACACAGCGAGTGGTCCGCACACCGCGGAGCAAATCTTGCATGCCGGTGCGCAACAACTCGCGCCGCAAATCGCCAGAAACCCGGGCCTTCTCCGCTACACGTTGTTCGAGGTGACCGACCAGCGGTTTGGATCGGCGACGCTCTGTATAGATCGGGATGCGGCCCAGCAAACCATGAAGACTGCCTCTGATTGGGTGGGAAGCGCGATGGCCACGCAGGGCGCGCGGCTCGACCGCGTGCTGCAGGGCGAACGCTTCTTTGCCTACCAGGGCACGGGCCATGACCTGAAGGGCGCTTGGGGCGACATGCGGATATTCCAGTCACCCGCGTCGGTCGAAGAATGGCACCACGCAATTGAGCGCGATTTGAAGCCTCTCTATGGTCAAGAGATTGGCCTGATGCGGGTGACAATCTTCAAGTCAAGCGACCTTGAAGATACCTATGTCGTTCTCGGCGCCTTCACCGATCACGATAGTTGTACCCGGCTCGCGCAGAATCTCAGGGCGGTTCAGGAAGACCAGGATTCCGTGTTTGCCCAGATCACGGGTGGCGCACTTCCTGAAGTCACTGAGTCCACCATTTTCGAGACGTTCGCCCGGTCAGGGTGAAGACGCATAATCTGCGCGCACACTCCCACGCGTTGCTGGCCTGCTCAAATGTCTTGACCTCGTCTGCTGCCCCAATATATGGGCAGAACTGCATCAGCGCCCGAAGTGGCTCCTGATTTCGTGCGCTTGATGCGGATACGCCCCGGCTTCGGCCGGAAACATCAACCCCTAAGGATCACATGGAACCGCGATCTAGCAGCCAGTCCTCGGAGAGCCACAGTCGGCGTTTCGCGCCGTCCCTGTCTTTGCCGCTGGGCTGCATCACTGCCCGGGATGCCTGTGTGACCGTCAAGGCTCGCGCGTTTAGCTGAGCCGCCGCGGCCGAGCCTCCCGGGTTTGAGCAACCGCTTGACCCAGAGGAGGCTGAAATGGCCGCCCTTCTCGAACTCAATGTCCTGCGGGCGCACGAGGCGCCCATTGTGCTGTTCCCGACGCTGCATGACGAGGCCGGCCCCGGCATTCTCCGCCGGGACGGTCAGTTGCGCCCGAACCTGACGGCAACCTGGGCAGTCGGCGCTGACAGCCGCCTGGCATGCGCCTGGTGCGCCGAGACCGACCCGCTTCCCGACTGACGGAACGTGCTCGGCCCAGCCGAGCACCGCCCCTCCACGGCGCGAGCCGTCGTGGGACTGCCACCGTCATTCGAAGTGAGGTCATCATGTCCAACCGCACACGGATCAACGCGTCTGGCTCGGCCGTCCTGGACACCGCCCACCTGGGAGATATCCAGGGGGCGCTTGGCACCATTTGCCAGCACGACCTGGCGGCCCGCGGCGGCTGGGCTGCCCGCCTGCGCACGCTCGCCGCCATTCTTGGTCCCGGCCTGATCGTCATGATCGGCGACAACGATGCGGGAGCCTTCGGCACCTACACGCAGGCCGGGCAGAACTACGCCACGGCCCTGATGTGGACGCTGCTGCTGCTGATCCCCGTGCTGTACGTCAACCAGGAGATGGTGCTGCGCTTGGGGGCCGTAGCCGGCGTGGGACATGCCCGCCTGATCCTGGAGCGGTTCGGCCGGTTCTGGGGTGCCTTCAGCGTCGTCGATTTGTTCATCCTGAACGGGCTGACCATCGTGACCGAGTTCATCGGGGTCAACCTGGCCCTCGGCTATCTCGGCGTGCCCCGCAGCTGGGGCATCGTGGTGGCCGCCGGCATCATCATCGCCGCGGCGAGCACCGGCAGCTTCCGCCGGTTCGAGCGGTTCTCGCTCGCCCTGTGCTTCTTCAGCCTGCTCCTGGTGCCGGTGTTCCTGATGGCACACCCGCCCATGCTGAGCCTCGGGCATGACCTGTTCGTTCCGCGCTTTCCTTCCGGGTCCAAGCTGTCGGATGTCATGCTGCTTGTGATTGCGATCGTCGGCACGACGGTTGCGCCGTGGCAGCTGTTCTTCCAGCAGAGCTACGTCATCGACAAGCGCATCACGCCGCGGTTCATACCGTATGAAAAGGCCGATCTGGCCATCGG
>DASQVN010000818.1:0-2847 GCA_035640755.1 Rhodopila sp. | reverse complement strand
GCCGAACCGGCGTCCGTGGCAAGTACCTGGCGGCTGGTGACGATGCCATACCCCAGGGCGGCGAGGCCGCAGAGTATGATCAGTATGTGGGCAATCATGCCGGGTCTACCCCTTCTGCATTTTCATTCCAGGGCCATCGCCCGCGGCGGGCGCAGCCGTGGGCGTGGCGTATGCCAGAAGCGTGAGCCGCGGGCAAATACGCTTACGCAGGAATTATGTTTTTGGTAACGTGTGTCACCGCCGCACGCGGCAGGCATCACGTGCCTTGTCGGACGGGGTCAGGTCAGGGTGTCCCTGACCTCCTGATCCGTCGGGAAGCGGCCAGTCGCCTTCTTTGAGAAGGCAAGGCGGCCATCGACGGTGATCTCGAAGACGCCGCCGCCGCTCCTGCGCAATGTGACCTGGGCGGAGGGGTGGGTCTCCAGGATCAAGTCCCGCGCCGCAATGGCACGCGGCTCGTAGCCTCACATACCGCAGTATTCGATCTCGACGCGCATAGCGGTCTCCTTCGTTTGAGTTTGGCATTTTGTGTTTGGAACCTGGCGCAACGGGAGAATAGAGGGCGAGGCGGGGCATCTGTAAAGGACCATGGCATGACCGACCAGCGTATCGTTCCCGTCATCCTGTCCGGCGGGTCGGGCACACGGCTTTGGCCGGTGTCGCGCGAAAGCTTTCCGAAGCAACTCTGGCCGCTGGTCTCCGACTGGTCGATGCTGCAGGAAACAGCGATGCGTGGCGTCGGAAGCGCCTTTCAGGCGCCCATCGTGGTGTGCAACCAGGAGCATCGGTTCCTGATCGCCGAGCAGACGCGTGCGGCGGGAATCGAGAGTGCGCGTATCGTGCTGGAGCCGGTTGGGCGGAACAGCGCGCCGGCGATTGCGGCCGCAGCCACACTGATTGCCGAGGATGATCCGGACGCGGTGCTGTGGATGATGGCGGCGGATGCCTCGATCGCCGATACGGCGGCACTGCAGACGGCGCTGCAGGCGGCGGCCAATGCGGCGCGGGACGGCTACGTCGTTACGTTCGGGATGAAGCCGACTGTGCCGGAAACCGGCTATGGCTACATTGAGACCGGACCGGAACTGTCCGGGCTCAACGGGGTACACCAGGTGGCGCGGTTTCTGGAGAAACCGGATGTCGATACGGCGGCGCAGCTTGTGGCCGGGGGGCGGCACCTGTGGAACTCCGGCATGTTCGTGTTCACCGCACGCACGCTGCTTGAAGAGATGGCGCGGCATGCGCCGGATGTGATGCGTGCGGTTCAGCAGTCGGTCGCTGAACGGAGGAGCGACCTGGATTTCATCCGGCTCGGGGTGGAGGCGTTTGCTGCTTGCCGGTCGATCAGCCTGGACTACGCGGTGGCTGAACGGACCGAGCGGGCGGCGGTGGTGCCGGCAGACCTCGGCTGGTCGGACGTTGGGAGCTGGAGTGCGCTGTGGGAACTCGGCGCCAAGGATGCGTCCGGCAACGTCGCGGTCGGTGATGTGGTGCTGGAGGGAGCCGAGAATTGCTATGTGCGCAGCGACGGGATGCTGGCCGCGGTGGTCGGGCTGAGGGATGCTGTGGTGGTGGTGACCGAGGACGCGGTGCTGGCGATGCATCGCGGTCAGGCGCAGGACGTGAAGAAGATCGTCGAGCGGCTGAAGGCGGCCGGCCGGGCAGAGGCCGTGTCGCACAACCGCTCCTACCGGCCGTGGGGGTATTATGAATGCCTGATCCAGGGCGAGCGGTTCCAGGTCAAGCGCATCGTTGTGCAGCCGGGACGCCAGTTGTCGCTGCAAAGCCATTTCCATCGGGCAGAGCACTGGGTGGTGGTGAACGGCACGGCCCGAGTGACGCGCGACCAGGAGGTGATGATCGTGCGGGAGAACGAAAGCGTCTATCTGCCGCTGGGCTGCGTGCATCGGCTGGAGAATCCAGGCCGCATCCCGCTGACCCTGATCGAGGTGCAGTCGGGTGCATATCTGGGCGAGGACGATATCGTGCGGCTGGAAGACACGTACGGGCGGAGCTGAGGGGGTTTTCTTATAGCCGACGGCGCGGCAGTGTCGCGCCTCCATCATGTGGGAGGCAAGCGTCCGTGACCCAGCCCGTTCTCCTCGAAGTGCAGCCGCGCGGCGTCGCGACGGTGACGTTGAACCGGCCCGAGGTCGGCAACGCCTACAACGCCGCGATGCTGGACGGGCTGAGCGCCGGGCTGCGCCGGCTTGCGGACGATCCGGCGGTGCGTTGTCTGGTGATCCGCGGGGCCGGCAAGCACTTCCAGGCGGGTGCCGACATTCGCTGGCTGAATGAAGTGGCGGCCTATGCACCGGCCGACAACTATGCGGCTTCGGTCGCCACGACGCGGGCGATGCAGTTGCTGAATGAGTTTCCGAAGCCTACCGTCGCATTGGTGCATGGTGCCTGCTTCGGCGGCGGCGTGGGCATTGTCTGCTGCGTGGATGTTGCTTTCGCCGCGCCGGACAGCCAATTTGGGATCACCGAGGTGCGGGTGGGCGTGGCGCCGACGCCGATTTCGACCCACGTGGTCAATGCGATCGGGCTGCGTCACACGCGGCGCTATGCGCTGACCGGCGAGCGGTTCGATGCCAGGGAAGCCGAACGGATCGGCCTGGTTCACGAAATTGTTCCTGCGGACGCCATGGAGGCTCGGCTGGAAACGGTGGTGGATGCAATTTTCCAGGGTGGGCCGACGGCAATTGCGGCGACGAAGAGCAGCTTCCTGGGCGCCAACGGGCTGCTGCTGGATGAGCGTCAGGTTTCGATGCTGGCCCACGAGGGCTGGATGCAGCGCCACTCAGCGGAGGGACAGGAGGGCACGTCGGCATTCAGGGACAAGCG
>DASQVN010000817.1:0-6898 GCA_035640755.1 Rhodopila sp. | reverse complement strand
CGCATCGTAGTAGTGCCACATCTCGCGCCAATCGAGCGGCCAGTCCTCTGCGTAGCCGAGGAGGGTGCGGGACTTGAACCATTCCGGGCGGAAGCGGAGGGAGACCATCTGGAAATGGACGGTGCTGCCGCCGACCGAGCGGCCGCTGTTGTTGATGCTGGCTGAAGTATATGCCTTCCATGCAGCCACCGGGCGGGACCGACAACGGGTATCGAATCCACGCGTTGAATGGTGGACGCTGTGCATCTCACGCTTCTCTGCGATCGGGTACCAACTACGTCGCCGCGCCCGCCTCTGCCCATCACCTGGCCAACACGCCGCTACCGAGTCTCTTGGTTGCCTTCCGCGACCGCATGAGTCGGCGCGAGGCGTCCCGGGCCATGACCACCATGGCCCGGATCTCGTCCTCTGCGCCAGAGAATGGCGATTTCCTGCCAGCTGACGCTATGATCCGCGCGGTGTGGTGGTCGGATCGCGCGATGTGTCGGACGTATCGGTTACATCCTCACCCCGTTCCTCTTTCACTTCGGTCCGGCGTACAGTATCGCGCACTGTCTCGTCACGTTCCTCGGTGGATTTGTGCAGGACAAGCTCCTCACGTACCCGGGCGTCCTTGGCGATGACGGGTTCCTCGCGCGTTTCGGTCGCCTCGATCTCCCGCTCGCGGAAAGGATCGGCTTCATCACCGCTCAACGGTCGGTCAACGGATCGACGCTCAACTTCCACCCGCTCGTCGCGCAGGTGCACGGTTTCGGTCACCGGCGTTTCGACAACATAGGTGCGGACGCGGACACGGCCTTGCTGTGCGACGCGCTTACCGACGCGCAGCGTTTCCTCGGCCAGCGGAATTCGCTCGTCGGTGCTGCCTGCCGCAGGTCCGCTTGGTCCGACGCCACTACCCATCGTACCGGGGCGCGTTGTCCCGGTGGCAGCGACGGTGTCGTCGCTCAGGGTTGTTCCGTGCGAGGCGACAGTGTCGTCGCTCAACGTTGTCCCGGTCGTCGCTGGTCGATCCGTCGCGGTTGCCGCCGGCGTGCTCGCAGTGGCTGATCCCTGCGCGGTATCACTGGCCGTGCTGCCCGGCACAGGCGGAATCGTCGCCGCGGCCTGGTAATCGCCCATCATGCCGCCCGTGGTCGCCCCGCTGCCCGCGGTCGCCGAACTGCTCGGCTCATAGCCGCGCCAGCCTTCCGAGCGCCAGCGTGCTTCCTCCGCGTCCAGATCGATGGCGCCGGCGTTTTCCAGGATATCCATGACCTTATGCGCATGCGCCTCATCAGTATCGGCCACCACCATATAACTGCCACGCCGGAGGCCTTCGGCGTACCCGTAGCGGTCTTCCTCGGGCATGAAGAAATTGCGGAGCGCTGCCATGAACCCGCCGGTTTCCTGCGGGTGGCCGGTAGTTGTTCCTGAATCGGATTCGCCCTCCGGCAGCACCTTCACATTTGTCGTCGCCAATGATGAGTCTGCACGGAGCATATCCGCGGCCCGTTCGGCTTCCGCCCGGCTGCGGAACATCGCGCTAATCGTATGTATAGCCATGCGCCTATTCCTCCCTTGATTTGTCGCTTGCAGCGGTGCGAACGATCTCCGCCCGTTGCCGCTGCACAGTCACCGGGTGTTGCACATCCGTCTGGCTGACAGTCCGGCGGACATGGACTTCCTCGATCAGAACCAAACGCTTCTCGACGACAAGGACTTCCTCCAGTACCGGAATGATTGTCGTCTCCCCTTCCTGGCGGACTGGTGGAACCTCGGTGACTTCACGCCCGATCGGGACGTGCTTGACCTCCACGCCATGATCGAACAGCGATGCTCGGGCAGTGATGGTCTCGCGATCCGTCACCACACGCACCCGTACGCGGCCCGTCTCCACCTGTCTTTTGCTGACGGTCAGACGTTCCTCGGCCAGCGAGACGGTCGCATCCGGATCTTCTTGTGGATCGGCCATGCTGCTCCCCGGTGACTGCGGTCCTAACGGGCCATCGTGCCGGCGGTTGCTTGCACTGCCTAGTATTGTAGTTCGGAAGTTCGTAAAGCGGCTGATCTCAGCACGACGAACTTCCGAACCGGGACACTAGCCCCGAATGGACATTCTTGATTGTCCACTGCCGACGGATGCGGAATCGTGTCATCAAGCTGAAACAATCTGCTATGGTGGCATCAATGGACTCGCAGCCAACCGAACCGCGCGACTGTCAATCGTCGCCGGTCCTGCCCTGGAGAGCGTCTGAAGACCCGTTATGCAGCGCCACCTGGACCCTGGAGAGCGCGTGATCCGCCTTCATGTCTTCCCTGATCCGTGGGGTATCAATCCGAGTCCGTTCTGCCTTAAGGTAGAGACTTATTGCAGGCTGGCGGGCATGCCGTTCCGCACTGTTCCGACGCTGCCGATCCGCGCACCTCGCGGCAAGCTACCCTTCATGAGCGACGGGAACACGCGAGTCCCTGACAGCGGCCTCATCATCGAATATCTGAAACAACGCCACGGGGACCCGCTCGACCGCGACCTGGATGCCGGGCAGAGGGCAACCGGGCATCTGATTCGCCGGTGCTGCGAGGAGAGCCTCTACTTCGTGCTGCTTCATTCCCGCTGGATCGATCCCGCCGGTTGGCACGTCGTCAAGCCAGCTTTTTTCGGCTCTTTGCCGCCGGTTGCGCGTGACGGCATCGCGGCGGTTGCCCGCCGAAGTACGCGGCGTGCCCTGCACGGGCAAGGGTACGGCCGCCACGCCCCGGACGAGGTACTTGCGCTCGGCGCCAGTGATCTTTCGGCAATCGCCACGACAACCGCTGCGCACGCATTTGCGGTGGGCGACCGGCCGAGTTCCTATGATGCAACGCTTTATGCCTTTCTGGCCAACATTCTCAGCGTCCCCGTGGAAAGCAGGCTGAAGGAAGCGGCCCGGCAGCATGCAAGCCTTGTTGCTTATGTCGAGCGAATGAGCCTCACGCTTCGCCGAGCTGAGATCGTGTGACGACGTTGTCTGATGCATCCGCCCGAAAGCCGTTTCTCAACCGCGCCGCTGTAGAGCGGGTCGACACTGGCTGCTACGGTTGAGACCTACTGAGATCACCCCTAGCCAGGCGGTCTAATCGAAGTCGAGCGGGGGGTCTGCTTCCCACCTGAAGCCGTCCATCCGCCAAGAACTGAACCTGCTCCCGAAAGCAGGCGGTGGTGCCGAGAAGCCAGGAAAAACTGGTCTGACAACCGGTCAAAACCTCTGCGTCGAGGTACTAAACCGCGTCCACTTTGAGAACCATGGTTTATGTCAACCGGCAGTCAGGAGATGCGTCCGCTTGCGGCGCCTCAGGTCCGAACTGCCGGACTACGGTTTCCAAAGTGGACGCGGTTTAGCTTTGCATTCCCGAAGCCGATCGCGTTGCGGTAGTTGCGGGCGAAGGCGGCGATCCGTTCGTCGTAGGTGACCAGAGGGACGTGCAGCTCGATCGCGGTGGCGATCAGCAGGCGATCGCCGGGATCACGATGGAACCAGTCGGGCAGCGCATAGGCGCGGGTGGCCGCTTCGTAGGTCAGGGATATCGTCTCGGTTCCGAAGCGGTCGGTGAGACCCTCGATCCAGCGGCGCACGGGGAGGTGGAGAGTGATCCGGCCACGTTCGACGAGCTGCGCGATTTCCCAGGCAGAGACGGCGCTGACATACAGGCTGCCGCCGCGCTGCCAGCAGGCGTCGATCAGGGCGCGGGTTGGTGGGAGCAGACGCTCATTGCCACTGTCCAGCCAGACGACGTTGTGCGTGTCCAGCAGCAGCGCGTTGGTCAGTGGAGTTGGCGGGAGCGTCGTCACGCCGCCGAGCTGTCCAGCCTCCGGCGATCATGCTCCAGCTCGCGGCTGGTCTCGGCGTCCATCTCATCCTCGAAGACCGGCGCGATAAGGACTGGGGCGATGGGGTCGAGGCCGTCCTGCATGACGACCGAGCCCCTGTGTGCGCCGAAGACGCTGCCCTTGCACGCTTCACGGGCGAGCAGGGCGCCGAGGGCCATGGCCACGGCCTCGGTCTTGTTGCCGCCGGTCAGGCGGCTGGCCTCCTCGATCAAGGCGACGACGTCGGGCCGGTTGATGGTGACGGCGGCGGGCATGGGAAACCTCATCATCTTGACGGGATGATCGTACGGGGCGGGGGCGACGCAAGGCTGTTGCGTCCCTGCCCTCTTGGTTCCCCCTGCCCTCTTGGTTCTTTCGTGCCGATCGGCGAACATGGTTGCGCACAACACCGGGGGATCGGAAACGTCATGCTGAAACGCCTGCTTCTTGCCGCGGCCCTGCTTCTGGCGGGTGCCGGGGCGCATGCCGGGACGCTGGATGCGGTGCGGCAGAAGGGTTTCGTCACGTGCGGGGTGAACGTGGGGCTGGGCGGGTTCTCGATGCCCGACAGCAAGGGGGTGTGGCGCGGGCTGGACGTGGATGCCTGCCGAGCGGTGGCGGCGGCGGTGTTCGGGAATGCGGAGAAGGTGCGGTATGTGCCGACGACGGGCACCAGCCGGTTCGCGGCGCTGCAGTCGGGCGAGATCGACATTCTTTCGCGCAACACGACCTTAACCTTCCTGCGCGACGCGACGATCGGGCTGCGCATGGTGATGGTGAACTTCTACGACGGGCAGGGCTTCCTGGTGCGCAAGGACAGCAAGGTCGAGCATCTGCCGGACCTGGCGGGCGGGACGATCTGCATGCTGCAGGGCTCGACGCACGAGCTGAACCTGGCGGACTGGATGCGGCAGCACACCGTGGAATTCCATATCGTTCTGCTCGATACCACCGACGTGCTGATCAAGACGATCCTGTCGGGGCGGTGCGATGCGGCGTCGTCGGACGGATCGAACCTGGCCTCGATCCGCGGGGCGGGGCTGCCGAACCCGGATGATTTCGTGATCCTGCCGGACCGGATCAGCAAGGAGCCGCTGGGGCCGATGGTGCGGCGGGCGGATGACCAGTGGTTCGACATTGTCCGCTGGTCGATGATGGCGATGGTGGAGGCGGAGGAACTGGGGGTGACGTCCGCCAATGCCGAGCAGATGCTGGGCAGCCCGAACGCGACGGTGCAGCGGCTTTTGGGGAAGTCCGGGGATTTCGGCAAGCTGATGGGGCTCGACAATGCCTGGGCGTACAACATCATCAAGCAGGTCGGGAACTACGGCGAATCGTATGAGCGCAATGTCGGAATGGGCAGTTCGCTGAAGCTGGAGCGCGGGATCAACGCGCTGTGGACGAAGGGCGGGCTGATGTACGCGATCCCGTTCCGGTGAGCGCGCATGGGCGCCGGAACGGCCGTTCCGGCGCATGGTCCGGCCGGGTGGGTCAGGCCTCCGGCGGTTCCATCCGCGGTCATCACGCCCTCGCGCCGTTCGCGGTCCGCAGCTTTCGTTTCCAGTGGCCGGCCGACCTGCTGACCTCCTGGGCGGGGGAGATGGAAATCCTGATCCTGGGCTGGTACATCCTGACCGCGACGGGCTCGGTGCTGCTGCTGACGGTGTATGGGGCGCTGCAGTATTTCGGCACGCTGGCGGCACCGGTGTTCGGGCTGGCGGGCGACCGGCTGGGGCACCGCAACGTGCTGTGCGGCATGCGGCTCACCTACACCGCGGTATCGGCGCTGGTGGTGGCGCTGACCGAATTGGAGTTGCTGTCGCCCTGGGTGGTGCTTTCCGTTGCGGCGGTGAGCGGGCTGATCCGGCCGTCGGACCTGGCGACGCGCAATGCGCTGGTGGCGGAGACGATGCCCTCGGACCGGCTGATGGCGGCGATGGGGGTGGCGCGCACGACCTCGGATTCCGCGCGCATCGTGGGGGCGCTGGCGGGGGCCGGCCTGTTTGCGGCGCTTGGCATGGCGGCGGCCTACATGGTGGTCACGGGCTGCTATCTGGTGGGGTTCCTGCTGACGCTGGGGGTCGGCGCCCGGGTGCGGGCGGCGCTGGCGCAGGTGTCGTTCTGGCGGGATCTGCGGGAGGGGCTGGCCTATGTCTGGGACTCGCCTGAGTCGCTGGCGGCGATGCTGCTGGCGTTCCTGGTGAACATGACGGCGTTTCCGCTGACCCTCGGCTTGCTGCCGTACGTGGCGCGGCAGGTCTATCATGTGGACCAGACCGGGCTGGGCAGCCTGACGGCGAGCTTTGCGGCGGGCGCGCTGGCGGGGTCGATCGGTGTCAGCGTTGCCGGGCGGGCGATCAGGCCGGCGCGGATGATGATCATCTATGCGGTGGCGTGGTACGCGATGCTGCAGGTGTTCGCGCTGATGCCGGGCATCGCGAGCGGGCGTGCCGCGCTGGTGCTGGCCGGGTTCATGCAGAGTCTGTCGATGACGCCGATGGCGGTGATGCTGCTGCACGGCGCGGGGGCGAAGTTCCGCGGGCGGGTGATGGGGGTGCGGATGCTCGCGGTGTATGGGCTGCCGCTGGGGCTGCTACTGGCCGGGTGGCTGATCGAGCGAGTGGGGTATCGTGCGACCGCGACGGCGTATTGCGTCAGCGGGGCAGTGCTGACGCTGGCGATTGCGGTTCGCTGGCGGGCGGCGCTGTGGCCGGCGGATGCGCCGGCGAATACGCGGTGAGGGTTGGAGCCACTGACGGTGCCGCGGCTCGTTGTGGCACGGTCGGGGGTAGATGGCCGGGTCAAGCCCGGCCATGACGGAAAGGGGAAAGGGCGTGGCCGTGACGGGACAAGGTGAACGACAAATCATCTTGCGGGCGCGGTTTTGCCTCAATCCGGCCATGGGGCATACCCACATTCCGGGGACTGGAATGCAGGAGCGAATGATGGCCCGTCTGAAATCCCTTCTGGTGGCGGTGCCGCTGGCCGCGGGATTGCTGGCCGCGCCGATGGCGCATGCGGACTGGCATGGCCGCGGCGGGTGGCATGGCGGTGGGGGTTGGCATGGCG
>DASQVN010000816.1:0-3702 GCA_035640755.1 Rhodopila sp. | reverse complement strand
CCGATCTCCGCAATGCGGCGGATCGTCTGCGCGGCGAATTTCGGCGTTGCTGCCGTGATGAGGACATCCGCGCCGGAACCCTTGAGCGCCACCGCCTGCGAGTCGATCGTGGCGTCCGTCGTCTCATAGGATACCACCTTGACCACGCGCTTATCGAAGTTGTCGCCCAGGACGTCGCGCACGCCGGCCGGGTAATCCTTCCCAAAGTCGTCATTCTGATACAGGATACCGATCTTCGCGTCTGGTTTTTCCTTCAGGATGTAGCTCGTATAGATCTGTGCCTCAGTGCGGTAGCTCGGCTGCCAGCCCATGACCCAGGGCGCATTCTTCGGGTCACCCCATTTGTTGGCGCCGCTCCCCAGGAAGATCAGCGGCACGCGCTTGGCGTTGGTGTAGCGGGCGATGGCCGTATTCGTCGGTGTGCCGATCGTGGCGAAGATGAAGGCGACCTCATCCTGTTCTACCAGGCGACGGACCTGATCGACCGTCTTCGGCGGGCTGTACCCGTCGTCGAGTGAAATGTATTCAATCTGCCGCCCGCCGACACCGCCCTCTTCGTTGATCATCTTGAATACCGCGGCCTCGGTCCGCGCGATGATGCCGTACGCCGATGCCGGGCCGCTATACGCAGCCGTGTTGCCGATCTTCAGCGTTGTTGCGGTGACCCCAGGTGTCTCACTCGCCGAACGAGCGGGCAATGGCAGGCCAACGGCACCGATGCCGGCCAGGAACAGGCGTCTGTGCATCAATGATCCCTCCCAGGTTGCTTGACCTGGGAAGCTACAGGCTTTCCGTCAGGGCAGGAATAGACGCGCCGGTGGTCAGGCGGGCGAGCTCAGTACGCGCCCGGCAACGGCCGAGAGGTCCGCGACGAGCTTGGGATCGCGCCGGTCCGGCGCAGTGATCACGGCATTGTCCAATGCGCGGTCGCAGCCGCACGGACACGCTGGGCGTGCTCTACCCAAGGCTGGCACCACCGTCTTGACCAGGGTGCGGGCCTTCTCGGCATTCTCGAGCAGGATACGGACCACAGCTTCGACGGTCACATGCTCATGATCAGCATGCCAACAGTCGTAATCCGTGACCATGGCGAGAGTAGCGTAACAGATCTCCGCTTCCCGGGCGAGCTTGGCCTCCGGCATGTTCGTCATGCCGATGACGCTGCAGCCCCAGGCGCGGTACAGCTCACTCTCCGCCTTGGTGGAAAATTGCGGCCCCTCCATCACCAAGTAGGTGCCGCCGCTGGTCACCGGCAGGCCGAGTGAGGCTGCGCCCTGGTGCAGGGCGCCGCCGAGGCGACCGCAGACCGGATGCGCCATTGAGACGTGGGCGACAATGCCGCGGCCGAAGAAGCTTTTCTCGCGCGCGAAGGTGCGGTCGATGAATTGGTTGACCACGACGAAATGGCCGGGAGGAAACCGTTCGTCCAGGCTGCCGACGGCGGAGAGCGACAGAATGTCGGTCACGCCCGAGCGCTTCAGCGCATCGATATTGGCGCGGTAGTTCAGGTGCGTGGGGGAGAGCACGTGTCCCCGCCCGTGGCGGGGCAGGAACACACATTGGATGCCGTCCAGGCGGCCGAACAGCAATTCATCGGATGGGTCACCCCAGGGCGTGTCGACGCGCTGCCAGATCTTGTTCTCCAACCCGTCGATGTCATACAGGCCGGAGCCGCCGATGATCCCAATCACCGGTTGGATCATCGGCGCGGCGCCCCCTTCAGTGGACATCCGACCAGACCTTGCGCTTCAACGCATAGGTCAGGCCTGTCATGAACATCAGGAAAAGGATCACCCGGACGCCGATCTGCTTGCGGGTGACCATCTCCGGGTTTGCGGCCCAGTACAGGAAGGTGACAACGTCATGCGCTTCCTGCCGCAGGTTGTTCGGCGTGCCGTCGGTGTATTCCACGCTGCCATCGGTGAGCGGCTGCGGCATCGCGATCTGATGGCCAGGGAAGACCTTGTTGTAGTGCATTCCCTCCTGCATCTTGAAGTCGGCCGGCGGGTCGGCGTAGCCAGTCAGGATGCCATAGACGTAGTTGGGACCACCCTCACGCGCATTCACAATGAGTGACAGGTCAGGCGGCAGGGCGCCATTGTTCGCCGCGCGGGCGGCCTGTTCATTGGGGAAGGGCGACTTGAATTGGCTAGCCGGGGTGGCCGGGCCTTCCTTCGGGTTGCCCTGGTCGTCCAGGCCCTGCGGCACCGTCACGGCCGCCGCCACTGCCTTCACCTGCGCCTCATCCAGCCCGATGCCCGCGAGGTCACGGTAGTGCAGTAGGTGCATGGAGTGGCAGTTGGAGCAGACCTGGGAATAGGTCTGGAATCCGCGCTGCGCAGCAGCGAGGTCGAAGCCGCCGAACACTGACTGGAAGCTCCAGTGCTCATTCGGGAGCTCGGTTTCCTGGGCGAGAGCGGGACCGGCCCACATGGCGGTCATGCAGCCAGCGAGGGCGATCCCCGCCAGCAGGGTGCGCAACGCGCGCATCAAGGCTTCTCCATTGGCTTGACGGCCGCACCAGCTGGCAGGGGACCGCCGCCACGGCGGATCACGGGATTGCTGATGCTTTCGGGCAGCGGCAGCGGACGCTCCAGCTTGCCCAGGATCGGCAGGATCACCAGCGTGTGCAGGAAGTAGTACAATGTGCCGATGCGGCTCAGGACAACCCAGATACCTTCCGGCTTGTGCGCACCGCACACGCCCAGAACGATCACCGCGGCGACCCAGACGAAGATGAGCTGGCGATAGATCGGCCGGAACCGGGCACTGCGGATGCGCGAGGTGTCAAGCCAGGGCAGGAAGAACAGCACCAGGATCGAGCCAAACATCATGCATACGCCTAGCAGCTTGTTCGGCACCGATCTCAGGATGGCGTAGTACGGCAGGAAGTACCATTCCGGCACGATGTCGGCTGGCGTCTGAAGCGGATTGGCCGGAATGAAGTTGTTCGGGTCACCCAGGAGGTTCGGGGCGAAGAACACCAGCGCCGCGAACACGATCAAATAGACACACAGGCCGACGCTGTCCTTGATCGTGTAGTACGGATGGAAGGGCAGGGTGTCCTGCGGCGATTTCACGTCGATGCCCAGCGGATTGTTCGACCCGGTGACGTGCAGTGCGGCGACATGCAGGAAGACGACGCCGACCAGCACGAAGGGCAGCAGGTAGTGCAGCGAGAAGAACCGGTTCAGGGTCGGGTTGTCGACACTGAAGCCGCCCCACAGCAGCGTCACGATCTTCGGGCCGACGACCGGGAAGGCTGAGAACAGGTTCGTGATCACCGTCGCGCCCCAATAGGACATCTGCCCCCATGGCAGCACGTAGCCCATGAACGCGGTGGCCATCATCAGCAGCAGGATGACCACGCCGAGCATCCACAGCAGCTCCCGCGGGGTCTTGTACGATCCGTAGTACAGCCCGCGGAAGATATGGATATAGGTGACGATGAAGAACATCGACGCACCGTTCTGGTGAACGTAGCGCAGCAGCCAGCCGTAGTTCACGTCGCGCATGATATGCTGGACCGAGTCGAACGCCAGTTCGGTGTTCGGCTGGTAGTTCATCGCCAGGAAGATGCCCGTCAGGATCATGATCACCAGGTTGATCGTGGCGAGGGCACCGAAATTCCAGAAGTAGTTGAAGTTCTTGGGCGTCGGGAAGACAGCGTACTCCTTCTGCATCATCGTGAAGATGGGCAGA
>DASQVN010000815.1:0-5093 GCA_035640755.1 Rhodopila sp. | reverse complement strand
TTCCCTGCTGGGCCGGAGCACCACCGTCCAGGCAGCCGCCGAATGAGCGCGGTCCTGGGGCGCCGGCGACTCGCCTGGTACCAGCTCAAGGAAGAGGTTGAGGATTTCCTGTACATGGAAGCCGACCTGCTGGACCAGCGGCGGTTTCGCGAGTGGCTGGACCTGCTCGCGGACGACGTCGTGTATTTCATGCCGGTCCGCCGCAACGTGAAGTTCGGACAGCACGCCGAGAAGGAAAACACGCGCCAGGGCGAAGGCATTTCCTGGTTCGACGAGGACAAGTGGACGCTGTCGAAGCGCGTCGATCAGATCCTGACCGGCGTGCACTACGCCGAGGAGCCGCTGTCGCGCGTGGCGCACATGGTCAGCAACGTTCGCCTGCTGGATGCCAGGCCCTCGGCCGAGGAACCGTCGGAGGTCACGGTCGGCTGTCGCTTCCTGGTATACCAGAACCGGGTGGAATACGAGAACTACACCTTCATCGGCCGCCGCACCGACACGCTGCGCCGTAACGATGAGTCCTGGCTGATCGCCCGGCGAGAGATGATCCTGGAGCAGAACGTCCTGCTGGCGAAGAACCTGAGTATCCTGTTCTGAGCGCGATCGTTCGAGGCGGAACGTCGGAGAACGTGAATCGTGCTCTCCAACCGAAGAGAGAACGGCCATGCTAGCCGTCCACGAGGTGCAGCCCGGCACGAAGCTGGTCATCGCCGGCGGGCTCACCGCCGAGGTCATCGAGAACATGGGCGACGGCGAATGGCTGCGCGTGCGCATCCTGACCGGCCCGGACGCGGGAAACGAGGAGCTCTGCCACGCCACCGATGTCGTCGAAGCCGCATGATGCGCGTTGCCTTCCTGCCCAGCGACTTCAACCCGATGATCCTGATGCTGGGCGAGGCGGAGGATTGCCGTGCGCTGGGAGGGGTTCTGCGGAACTTCGCGCGGGAGGGGCGGGATGTGGCGTTTGCCGGCCTGGGCTTCTGCCGCTGCATCAACACGGAGCTGACGCTGACCGCGCAGCCGGGGCCCCCTGGCGTTCAGCGCGACGGCGGGCGGTTCATCTGGCGCGTGCCGCCGGCCACAGCAGCGCGGTTCGCAGACAGGCTGGAGGACCTGGCCGAACCAAGCCGCATCGCCGGCAGTGAAGAACTGGACTGCGGCACCGAGGAGGGGATCGCCGTCAAGGTTTCCCGCGGCGAATATACCGACGATTACCTGACCGGCTGAGCAAACCGGGCGAAGGAACGCGCGAGAATCTCGTAGATCGGCCGCTTGAAGGCGACGGCGATGCCGGGCAGCTTCTTCAACTCGATCCAGTGCCACGCGTCGAATTCGGGGTGCGGGTCGAGGTCGAGCCGGATGTCGGTGTCCTGCCCGGTGAAACGGAGCGCGAACCAGCGCTGGCGCTGCCCCCGGTAGCGGCCCCGCCAGGCAATGCCCAGCAGGTCAGGGGGCAGGTCGTAGGTCAGCCATTCGGGATGCTCGCCGATGATGGTGGCCTTGCCGGTGCCGATTTCCTCTTCCAGTTCGCGCAGGACGGCGACTCTCGGGTCCTCGCCTTCGTCGATGCCGCCCTGGGGCAGTTGCCAGCCGCCGGGGGCGCCTTCCGCGTTCGGCAGGTCGGCTCGGCGGGCGACAAACACAAGGCCCTGCGGATTGAACAGCACCGCGCCCACGTTCGGGCGATATGGCAGTTCGGTCATCGCTGCGCATCCCCATCGGCGGGTGCGACGGCTATGGCGCTGACCGGGGCCAGAGCTACGCCCTTCTGAGCCAGGCCGCCGGCCCAGGCGGCTACGCGTTCCAGCGTCACAGGATACGGCAGCATGATGACGCCCAGGGCCGATCCCTTCTCCCGCGCCAGCGTATCGAGCACGGCCAGGCGCTGGTCAAGCGTGGCGGCATCGAACGGCTGTTCATCCACCACCATATCGGCGACCCGACCCTTGGCATGCGGGATCGGCGCAGGTCCCGACGTGCCGCTGACGAAGAGCAGCCCGCGACTGGCGACGTCCTGCAGCACCGGCTCGATCTGCTCGATATCTGTAACCGAACGGCTGGCCTGCATCTGACCGATGATGTTGATCAGCCCGATGTAGCCGGTGATGCGGGCCATCACCCAGTGCAGCCGAATGAGGTTCTCGGGCGGGGAGAGCGAGGTCATCAGGGCATGGCGGTCGTCCGGGTCGTTGATTGGGAACCCGTCCGGCCGCATCGGCACCGACAGCAGGTATTCGTGGCCGGCCTGCCGGGCGGCCGCCAGAA
Source organism: Rhodopila sp. (assembly GCA_035640755.1). Classification (GTDB taxonomy): domain Bacteria; phylum Pseudomonadota; class Alphaproteobacteria; order Acetobacterales; family Acetobacteraceae; genus Rhodopila. The sequence continues at coordinate 2,828 of DASQVN010000815.1, read as the reverse complement.
TCGAGGGGATGGGGCCGGCGTAGGGAGACACGGCGAGGGTCACCGGGCCGGGCAACTGCTTGATGGCGGCCATGCTGTCAGCCTCATTCAGGCCGATGCCGGCGACAATCAGGGCGACCTTCGGCTGGGTGATACTGCGGTCGAACGGCGCGGCATACACCGCCATGGGTGTGCGCCCATCGGCGGCCACACGCGGCAACAGGGCGTTGGGTTCGGCGCCTTCATAGCCGATCAGTAGATCCGGGTCGGGATCGGCGATGATGTTGGCCGCGTTTCGTTGTGGCGCCGCCACCGCATGCTCCGCGGCCATCGTCGGCGGGGCCCCCGTCGCCGTCCCGCTTCCTGGCCGGGTGGGCGGGCCAAGCCATTGGAGTATGGCGGCGCCGACGGCGGCAGTCGCCAGGACCGCGAGCCAGAAGAGCTTCAGCGTGCGCCATGGGTCATCGCCATGAAAGCCGCCCATGATTGCCTGCCAGCCGGCGCGCGCCTGGCTTTGGAGTCGGCCAGGCACAGGCATGATCCCTAGTTGGCCGAGGCGCTCTGCTGCGCCGCCATCGCATCAACAACCACCAGCGCCTGCTTAAGCTGGAAGTCAGTCTCGTCAGGCTTGGCTGGATCGAACTTCGGGAAGTTCTCCGGCGGCTTGTCGGGGATCTGCTTGACAATCGCGGGCAGGTCGGTCCGCGGCGGCGCGGCCTGGGTGCCAGTACCACCCTCGTTGCTCAGCACGCGATTATAATCAGCCTCACGTTCGCCGCCGAAGGTGACGCGCTGTTCACGCGTTTCGCGCACGGCAACATCCGGCGTGATACCCAGCGCCTGGATGGAGCGGCCGGATGGCGTGTAGTAGCGCGCCGTGGTCAGCCGCATGGCGCTGTTGCCGGGCAGCGGGATCACCGTCTGCACCGAGCCCTTGCCGAAGGTCCTGGTGCCCAGCAGCACGGCGCGGTGATGATCCTGCAGGGCGCCCGACACAATCTCGGACGCCGAGGCGGATCCGCCGTTGATCAGCACCACCATCGGCACGCCGCGCAGAATGTCATCGCCCTTGGCATCCCAACGCTGGCTGTCCTCCGGATGGCGGGCGCGGGTCGAGACGATCTCCCCCTGGCTGACAAAGTCGGAGGAGACGGCAACCGCCTGGTCCAGCAGGCCGCCCGGGTTGTTCCGCAGGTCCAGCACCAGGCCGCGGAGCTTGCCGTTGTTCTGCTGCGTCAGATTCTTGATCGCCTGGCGGATGCCGCTGTCAGCCTGTTCCGTGAACTGGGACAGGCGGATATAGCCGACGCCCTGCGGCTCCAACCGGGACTTCACGACCTGGATGTGAATGATTTCGCGGATCAGTGAAACCTCGATCGGCTTTTCCACGTCCTGGCGCTTGAGGGTCAGCACGATCTTGGAGTTGGGCGGGCCGCGCATGCGGTCCACCGCATCATTCAGCGACAGGCCGATGACGGTCTTGCCGTCCAGCGCGGTAATGATGTCACCCGGCTTGATGCCGGCGCGGGCGGCGGGCGTATCATCGATCGGCGAGACAACCTTGATCATGCCCTTGTCTTCGCTGACCTCAATTCCCAGGCCGCCGAACTCGCCCTTGGTCTGGATCTGCATGTCCTTGAACGCTTTTGCGTTCATGTACGAGCTATGCGGGTCCAAGCCTGTCAGCACGCCGTTGATGGCGTTTTCGATCAGGTCCTTGTCGGTGACCGGATCGACGTATTCGGCGCGGACACGTTCCAGGACATCACCGAAAACCTTCAGCATCTCATACATGTCGCTGCGGTTGGTGCTCTGCGCGGCGGCGCGTGCCGGAATGCCAAGATCTGGCCCGATCACCGCCCCGCTGACGAACGCAGCGCCAACAAGCAAGCCGTACTGCCAAGGCCGAACGCGGAAACCCATGCACATCTTTCCTATGGCGCTGCGGACCCGCTCCGCAGGCGCATTCAGCAATATACAGCCGAAATGCGCCTGGAATGCCAGCAGTATGATGGGGCCGGAGCCATGAGCGGTGATGAATCCGGTGGCGGACATAGGCAGGTTATCCAGCTCCGGGGCCGCCGTACGTGTCCGCCGCGCATGTCGGGCAGGTCCGGTGCCGCGGACACTATCCCTGGCGTTCCACGATCAGCTGCTTGATGGCGCCGATCGCCTTGGCCGGGTTCAGGCCCTTGGGGCAGGTATCAGTGCAGTTCATGATCGTGTGGCAGCGGTAGAGCTTGAACGGGTCTTCCAGCTCATCGAGCCGCTGACCGGTTGCTTCATCGCGCGAGTCTGCGATCCAGCGGTAGGCCTGCAGTAGGACCGCGGGTCCCAGATAGCGGTCGCCATTCCACCAATAGCTGGGGCAGGAGGTCGAGCAGCAGAAGCACAGGATGCATTCCCATAGCCCGTCGAGCTTGGCACGCTCCTCCTTGCTCTGCAGCCGTTCGCGATCGGGGGGGGGCGGCGTGTCGGCCTGGAGCCAGGGCTTGACCGACTGTAGCTGGGCATAGACCTGCCCGAGGTCGGGTACCAGGTCCTTCACCACCGGCATGTGCGGCAGCGGGTTGATGCGGACTGCGCCCCGCACTTCCTCGATCGGCTTCAGGCAGGCGAGCGTGTTGCCGCCGTCGATGTTCATCGCACAGGAGCCGCAGATGCCCTCGCGGCAGGAACGGCGGAAGGTCAGGGTCGAGTCAGTCTCGTTCTTGATCTTGATCAGCGCATCCAGCACCATCGGCCCGAATTTGTCGAGGTCCACCGTGTATTCATCGACGCGCGGGTTTTCCGGTTTTCCGTCCGCGCCTTTGGAATCCGGGTCCCAGCGGTAGATGCGGAAGGTCTTT
>DASQVN010000814.1:0-7709 GCA_035640755.1 Rhodopila sp. | reverse complement strand
GTCGGAGCCGAAACGATGCTGGCGCGCATGGTGCGGCTGATCGAGGACGCGCAGGCGACGAAGGCGCCGATCCAGCGCCTGGTCGACCGGGTCAGCGCCGTGTTCGTGCCGGCCGTTCTGGCGGTGGCGGCGGTAACGCTGGCGGGATGGCTGGCAGCGGCGGTGCGGGAGGCCGCGGCAGGGCTGACGCTACCGGCGGTAAGCGGATTCCGCGCCCTGCCCGGCCTCGGTGTGGAGGGCACGGTCGCAGGGCGGCGGACGCTGCTGGGCAACGCGGCGTTGATGCGCCGTCACGGCGTGCCGCTCGACACGTTGACCCAGGACGCGGCAGCGATGCAGGCGGTCGGGCATACCGTGTCCTGGCTGGCGGAGCTTGATCCCCCGACGGTGCGGGCGGTGCTTGGGTTTTCCGATACAGTATAGCCGAGGGCAGCGGAGGCGGTCGCGCAGCTGCACCGGCTGAGGGTGCGGACGGTGATGCTGACCGGCGATGCGCAGGCAGCCGCGGATGCGGTGGCTCGTCTGGTCGGCATCGGCGAGGCCCGGGCGGAGGTGCTGCCGGCCAGGAAGGCCGAGGCGGTGCGGCAGCTCCGCGCGGACGGCTCGGTTGTGGCGATGGTGGGCGACGGGATCAACGACTCCCCTGCCCTTGCGGCGGCGGATATCGGCATTGCCATGGGTGGCGGGACCGATGTTGCGATGCAGACCGCCGGCATCACCCTGATGCGCGGCAACCCGGCGCTGGTCGCGGAGGCGATCGATGTCTCCCGCCGGACCTGGCGCAAGATCCGGCAGGGGCTGTTCTGGGCATTCGCCTACAACGTGCTGGGGATTCCACTGGCGGCGCTGGGCTATCTGAGCCCGGTGCCGGCGGGCGCGGCGATGGCGCTGTCCTCCGTCAGCGTGGTGACGAATGCGCTGCTGCTGCGGCGCTGAAATCCACCCCACCTTTACTGGTTTTTAACCAGCGTCGGTGTTTATCCCTCCGGGATCAGGATGGATGAGGCACGTGTCAGACCAGGCAGCCCTTATCGAGCAGGCAGTTCGAACCGCGGTCCGCGCCGAGGTCGGCGAGCTGCGCAAGTTTATCGATCGGCGCATCGCCGAACTCAGCGCCGAGGTGCATGCCACGGTCGAGCTAATGGATTTCAGCGAAAGCAACCTCTCCGGCCAGCTCGGCGGCATTCGCGAACAGATCGCGAGCATGATTGCCATGCCCGCGCGGGCGACGCGCAACAGCGGGCTGGAGCTGGAGGCGGTGGTGCAGGCGACGGAGGACGCCGCGAACCGGATCATGGAGGCGGCCGAGGCGATCAGTGCATGGCTGGCGGATGCCAGGCGCGACCCGACCAAGCTCGATGAGATCGAGAGGAGCATCAGCGTCATTTTCGAGGCGTGCACGTTCCAGGACGTCACCGGCCAGCGGATCCGCCGAGCGATCCAGCATCTGCAGCAGGTGGAGTCGATACTGACGGACCTCAGTCCGCCCGAGACGCCGGTGCCCGAAGCGCCGCTGGCCCCTGGGACCAGCCCGGACCTGGAACAAAATGCGGTCGACGCGTTGTTCGCCTAACGCCTGTTCACTATGGCAGATCGCGGGCGCGCGGAACGTGCGGGAGCGTGAATCCGCGATACAAATCAACGGCTGGCGCGCTTTCGAGGATTCCAATCAACCGGAAAGCGCGCTGGATTCACGCCCAGGCAGGTTAAACTGCAGGCAGGTTAACTTGCAGACAGGCCCGTTCTGGTCTGTTGCAAATCCAGTCGGTTCCGGTATCTCCGCCGCCCAGTCATGTTGTTCCAGCGCGTGATTCGTGGCGTGTGGCATGCGGCCTCAGCCGATCAAGCGCTGGGCGGAAAGAGGGGAACCGCAGGTGCAAACGCACGCCACAGGCGGCCAGCAGACCCTGATCGAAATCCAGGGCCTGACCAAAAAATTCGGCTCGTTCACAGCCGTCGAAAATGTTTCGTTCACGGTGCGGCGGGGTGAGGTGCTGGGTTTCCTCGGCCCGAACGGCGCGGGCAAGTCGACAACAATGCGGATGCTCGCCGGCTTCATGATCCCGACATCAGGAACGGCGCGGATCATGGGGCACGACGTGCAGACCGACGGCGTGGCGGCACGGCGGCTGCTCGGCTTCCTGCCGGAAGGCGCGCCGACCTACCCCGAGATGTCGGTGGAAGGGTTCCTGCGGTTCTGCGCGCGGACTCGTGGCTACGCCGGGGCTGACCTGGCGTCGCGCGTAGACCATGCGCTGCAGCTCACGACACTGCGCGGGGTGCGGCTGCAGACGGTGGAAACGCTGTCGAAGGGCTTCAAGCGCCGCGTCGGCCTCGCCCAGGCCCTGCTGCACGACCCGCCGGTGCTGGTGCTGGATGAGCCGACGGACGGCCTCGATCCGAACCAGAAGCACGAGGTCCGCACCCTGATCAGCCGCATGGCGTCAGAGAAGGCGATCATCATCTCGACCCACATCCTGGAGGAGGTGGATGCGGTCTGCACCCGCGCGATCATCATCGCCGGCGGCCGCATCGTCGCCGACGGCACCCCGCAGGAACTGGAGGCCCGCCACGCATCGGGCCGGCTGGAGGAGGTATTCCGGGCACTGACAATGCGGGAGGCGGCCTGATGGCGGCTATTGCGGGACTGCGGCTCGGATCGTATCCGTCACGGCCGCCCCCTCCATCGTCGTGGCCGGGCTTGACCCGGCCATCCACCCCCAGACGGCGCCGCAACGAGCCGGCCCCAACAACCGCCGGCGGCGACAATCCCCGCACCACGGGCGAAGCGCAGATGGCCGGCTCGGTGGCCGGCCATGACGATGAGGGCGCAGCGCGCACGGACCACGACGCCCGGCCCGGCCACGACGATGCGGGCGCGGCGCGCAGCGACCACGGCGCCCGGCCCGGCCATCACGGAAACAACAGCCGTGGCGAGAAGCACGGAGCCCAGTCATGACCCCCGCCCTCGTCATCGCGGGACGTGAGTTCCGCGGCTACTTCGCCACCCCCGTGGCAACCGTATTCATCGTCATCTTCCTGGTGCTGCAGGGCGCGCTGACCTTCAACCTCGGCCAGTTCTTCGACCGCGGCATCGCCGACCTGATGCCGTTCTTCACCTTCATCCCCTGGGTGTTCCTGCTGCTGATCCCCGCGATCACCATGCGCCTATGGGCCGAGGAGCGCCGGCTGGGCACGATCGAGCTGCTGCTGACGCTGCCGGTGACACAGGCGCAGGCGGTGATCGGCAAGTTTCTGGCGGCGTGGGGATTCTGCGCGGTGGCGCTGCTGCTGACGTTCCCGTTCGTCATCGCGGTGAACATCCTGGGCAGCCCGGACAACGGCGTGATCGCGGCGGGCTATATCGGCTGCCTGCTGGTGGCCGGGGCGTTCCTCTCGGCCGGGGCGGCGATGTCGGCGGTGACCCGCAACCAGGTGATCGCGTTCGTCCTGGCGGTGGCGGTCTGCTTCATCTTCGCGGTGGCGTCGAACCCGATCGTCAACGACTTCCTGTCGAACAACCTGCCGGCCCTGGGCGCCTTCGCACGGCGGCTGGCGATCATCGACCGGTTCAACGATTTCACCCGCGGCATCATCGCCCTGCGCGACATCATCTATTTCGCCAGCTTCATCGGGTTCTTCCTGTTCCTGAACACCGTGCTGGTCGACCAGAGGAAAGCGGACTGACGCCATGCGCCGCCTGATCTTCTCCACCCTCGGCGTCATCGCTGCGGCCGCCATCGCCATCGGCGTCAACATGTTCGCCGATGCCCGCCTGGCCAACGTGCAGCTCGATCTGACGCAGGGCCACCTCTACACCCTTGCCCCCGGCACGCGGCAGATCCTGGCCGGACTGAAGGAGCCGGTGACGCTGCGCCTGTTCTACTCCCGCCAGCTCGGCACCGCCGTGCCGGCCTACGGCGCCTACGCCGACCACGTGCGGGAGATGCTGCGCGACTACGCGAGCCTCTCGAACGGCAAGCTGCGGCTCGAGATGTACGACCCCGAGCCGTTCAGCGACACCGAGGACCGGGCGATGGCCTACGGCCTGCAGGGCGTGCCGCTGGATCAGGGCGGAACCCAGGTCTATTTCGGCCTTGTCGGCACCAACCAGGAGGATGACGAGCGCACCATCCCCTTCTTCCAGGCGGAGCGGGAGCGCTTCCTGGAATATGACATCACCAAGCTCGTGTACGACCTGTCCAACCCGAAGCGCCCCGTCATCGGCGTGATGTCATCGCTGCCGCTGGAGGGCGATCCGCGCACGATGATGATGACGCATGGACGCGGGCCGGGCGGGCAACCCTACGCCTCGGCCATACTGCTGCGGCAGAGCAACACCGTGAAGACCGTGCCGACCGACGCCCAGGTGATCGATCCGGACATCCAGGTGCTTCTGGTGGCCGAGGCGCAGAACCTCTCGCCCGCGACCCTGTACGCCATCGACCAGTTCGTCATGCGCGGCGGCAAGCTGATGGCGATGGTCGATCCGTGGAGCGAGGCGATGGCGAACCAGCCCTCGCCCACCGGCATCCCGCCGACGGATACGCATTCCGACCTGAAGAAGCTGTTCGACGCCTGGGGGATCGAGTTCGACCCGACCAAGGTGGTGGGCGACCTGACCGGCGCCTGGCGCGTGCGGGGGAACGAGGGCGACCGGGTGCAGGCGGTCAACTATCCTGCCTGGTTCAACATCCGCGACGGCATCAACCACGACGACCCGGCGACGGCGGACCTGCGGCAGGTGACGGTGGCGTCCGCCGGTTTCATCGCCAAGGCGCCGAATGCCTCAATCACCTTCACCCCGCTGCTGACAACCAGCGACCGGGACGGGCTGATCGCGCTGGATGAGATCAAGATGCCCGACCCGGCCAAGGTCCTGGGCAACTTCAAGCCCGAGGGCGGCCCGCGGGTGATTGCCGCACGGGTCCGCGGCGTGCTGAAATCGGCCTTCGACGGCCCGCCGCCGTTGCAGGACGGCCAGAAGCGGCCGGACAACTTCCCTGCCCACAAGGCGCAGACCGACGGGCCGGCCAACCTGGTGGTGGTGGCGGACTCCGATCTCCTGGCGGACCGGTACTGGGTGCGGATTTCGGACTTCTTCGGCCAGCAGACGGCAACCCCATTCTCCGACAACGGGCCGTTCGTCGCCAACCTGATCGGCACGCTGACCGGCAGTGACGCGCTGATCGGGCTGCGCTCCCGCGGCGATACCAACCGGCCCTTCACGCTGGTCGCCGAAATGCAGAGCGAGGCCGAGGCGCGGTTCCGGCAGACACAGCAGGCGCTGCAGCAGCATCTCGATGACGTGGAGAAGCAGTTGCGCACGCTGCGCTCGGGCGGCTCGGGCGAGAACGCCAAGGGCGACGCCGTCCTGACCGCCGACCAGCGCGCCGCGATCGAGTCCGCTCGGCAGGACGTGCTGGAGACCCGGCGCAAGCTGCGGGCGGTGCAGTTCGAGCTGAACCACGACATCGCCACCCTGCAGACCGAGATGCGGGTCTTCACGATCGTGCTGGTCCCGGCGCTCCTGACCATCGTCGCGATCGTCATGGGCGTGCTGCAACGACGCCGCCGCATGAGGGCACGGGCATGACGCCGCGCACGCTTGGCATCCTGGTGGCCTGCGGCTTCGTCGCGCTGGCCGGCGGGTGGTACTTCGGCACACGGACAGAGCCGAACGAGCAGACGACCGAGGCATCGGCCGGCAAGCCGGCGTTCCCGGACCTCGCGTCGAAGCTGAAGGACATCGCGAAGATCGAGATCACGCACCAGGACACCCATACCGTGATCGAGAAGCGTCCCCAAGGCAGCCCCGGGGGCAGCTCAGGGGGCAGCCCAGGGGGCACCCAACCGGGCGGCGGCTGGGGAGTGGCCGCGATGCACGACTACCCGGTGCAGGAAACGAAGCTGCGCGGCTTGCTGACCGGGCTGACCGAACTGCGGCTCTCGGAGACGCGCACCAGCAACCCGGCGGAGTTCGCGCGGCTGGGCGTCGATGACCCGGCCGGCAAGAATGCGGCCGGTAACCTCGTGCAGGTGATGGACGCCGCCGGCAAGCCGATCGCGGAGCTGATCGTGGGACACCGGAAGGTGCGCGCCCAGGGCGATCTGCCGGACCAGGTGTATGTGCGGCGGCCAGGCGAGGATCAGTCCTGGCTGGCGGACGGCAACCTGCAGGTCGACGCGGACCCGGCCCAATGGCTCGACCGCAGCATCATGAACATCGGGCACGACCGGATCGCATCCGTCGTCGTCGGTGACAAGGCGCTGGTGTTCGGGCTGCTGGCGAGCCGGTTCGCGCTGATCGAGCCGGCCGATCATCCTAAGCTGGAAGACTACAAGGTGGAGGATGTCGCGCGGGCACTGGAGATGCTGAGCTTTCAACAGGTCCGCGCTGATGCCGATGCGCCAAAGGATGCGGCGGAGGCCGGGCACGCGGTCTTCACCACCAACGACGGGCTTGCCGTGACCGCGACGGTGCTGCACGCTGGTAAGGATGTTTGGGCGCGCTTCTCGGCCACCGGATCGGACAAGACGAAGGCCGAAGCCGACGCATTGAACGGGCGCCTGGGCGGATGGGTGTACGAAATCGGCTCCTGGAAGGAGAAGTCGCTGGTGCCGACGCTGGACGATCTGAAGGCCCCGGAACCCGCGCCGGCTGCACAGAGCTCGGCCGGCCCGCCAAAGTCCGATCCCGCAACGCCAGGCCCGAGGTGAGCGACCGGGAGTACCCTGCCCGGCCGATCATCGGCATCGGCATCGTGGTGATCAGGCGCGACGCCACCGGGGAGCACGTGTTGCTCTGCCAGCGCGGCAAGCCGCCGAACCTGGGAAGCTGGACCCTGCCCGGCGGCGCCCAGGACATCGGCGAAACCTGCGAACAGGCCGCTCGGCGGGAGCTGATGGAGGAATGCGGGCTGGAGGTCGGCCCCCTGCACTTCTGCGCCCATGTCGATACGATCCGGCGCGATGCCGAGGGGCGAGTGCAGTTCCACTACACGATCCTGGATTTCGCCGCACTCTGGCTCGCCGGCGAGCCGGTCGCAGGCTCGGACGTCAGCGCCGTGGCCTGGGCGCCGGTTGATGACCTGGAACGGTACGGGCTGTGGTCGGAGGCATACCGGATCATCGGCATCGCACGAAAGCTGCTGGCCACCGACAATCATACCAGGCTGCCTTGACATTCACCGCGCTGCGAGGCCGCAGCCTACCATCACGACCGAGCCCAATCGTCCGCGGCCGCCAACCGTCCGGGTCCGGCCCTCTATCGTTCTGGCCCTGCCTTCTATCGTCAGGGCCCGGGCCCAATCGTCATGGCCGGGCTCGACCCGGCCATCCACCCGACGGCGGTGCCGCTACCCAAGACCGCCCGCGCCGTTGGCATAACAACACGAAGGGGAAACGCCGTGACCGAACCAACCGAGACCCTGATCGCCGCATTCTGGAACGCCCAGCAGCGCGGCGAATACTTCCCCGCGGCTTTCTACAACCAACTCACAATCGACCAAGCCTATCGCATCCAGCTCGGCCTGATCGACCGGCGCGTCGCGGCCGGAGAGCGTCAGCTCGGCTGGAAGGTCGGGCTGACGGCGCCGGCGATCCAGCAGCAGTTCGGGTTCCATGAGCCAGTGTTCGGCTGCGTACTGGACAGTAAACCGTCCGGGCACGTATTCGCCGCCGGAGAACTCATCGCGCCGGGGTTCGAG
>DASQVN010000813.1:0-2863 GCA_035640755.1 Rhodopila sp. | reverse complement strand
ACGCCGACAAAGCGGCCTTCCTCGGCGGCGCGCGGGCGCTGCTATTTCCCATCGACTGGCCCGAGCCCTTCGGGCTCGTGATGATCGAGGCGATGGCGTGCGGCACGCCGGTGATTGCATTCCGTTGCGGATCGGTGCCGGAGGTGATCGAGCACGGTGTCTCCGGCTTCATCGTGGAAAACACCGATCAGGCGGTCGAGGCGGTGCGGCACGTTGCAGAGCTGAACCGGTTGCTGGCGCGGCGTGCATTTGACCAGCGGTTCACGGCCGAGGCGATGGCGGGCCGCTATCTGGAGATCTACCGTGACCTGCCCGGCACGCGGACGGCCATGTCGGCGCGGCTGGTTGCCCAGGCGCCGCAGCTTCCGCTCGACGCCGTGGGCGGCATGCTGCCGCTTGGACCGCGGATTGCATCGCGGATCGACCTGAGCCGGACCAAGGGCGGCGGTGGCCTGGGCAGACAGGGTGTGTCGGACTCGTTACTTCGCCACCGCCGCGACGCCCGCCTTCGCCGTCACTGCATCCTGCGTAAAGACGCCCCCGCTGGCGCCGATGGCGCCGACCAGCTTGCCGTCGATCACAATCGGGAAGCCGCCCTCGCTGGCGACGGTGCCCGTCAGTGACAGCAGCGTGGCGGTGGACGGCGAACCGCCGGTGTTGATCGCGGTCTGGAACGCGCCGGAGGGGCGGCGGAACAGCGCGGCGGTGCGCGCCTTCGCCTGGGCGATCGCGATCGATCCGTGCTGCGTATCGTCCATGGTGGCATGGGCGATCAGGTCGCCGGATGGATCGACGACGCTGATCGCCATCTTCCAGTTGTGCTTCTTCGCCTCATTGATGGCGGCCGTGATGACGGTGTTGGCCTGATCCAGGCTCAACGGCACGCCGTACGGGATGTCGAACGGCATCTGTTCGGGCACGGCCGGTGCGGGGGCCTGAGACTGTGCGGCCGCGGCGGCGGCCAGCAGGACGGACAGTGCGACCATAGGCAGCCTGATCGAATGCATGCTAACGTCTTCCCCTTGTTTTTCGTTCGAGCGCTTTTCGTTTGAGCGCGCGATTCACGTTCTCCGGCGGGTCCGCCTCGAACGATCGCGCGCTGTTCGGGCCTGTTGTGGCCCTTGCGTTGCGTATCGCGAACAGCCATCCGGATCAAGCGCAGCACCGATGAGGGAGAGGAAACACCATGAGCGAACCTGAATGGCGCCGCGCAAACCGGGCGAACTGGGATGAGCGTGTGCCGATCCACCTGAACAGCAGGCTGCACTACGACCAAACCCGTCTGCGGGCCGGGACGGCCAGGCTGGACCAGATCGTGGCGGATGCGCTGGGCCCCGTTGCGGGACTGCGGATCCTGCACCTGCAATGCCATTTCGGCATGGACAGCCTGACACTGGCGCAGCAGGGGGCGAAGGTGACGGGCGTCGATTTCTCGGCTCCGGCGATCGAGGCGGCGCGGTCTCTGGCGGCGGAGCTGGGGCTGGCGGAGCGGGCGCGGTTCGTGTTGTCCGACGTCTATGAGACGGCTGAGGCGCTGCACGAGCCGGCCGGCTTCGACCGGGTGTTGGTCTCCTGGGGGGCATTGTGCTGGCTGCCTGATATCGCCGCCTGGGCGCGCGTGGTTTCGCATTTCCTGAAGCCCGGCGGCTGGCTGGCGTTGGCCGACTCGCATCCGATTGCCTGGGTGTTCGACAGCCGGACCGCAGAACCGGACGGGCTGCCTGGCTTCTACGTGCCCTACCTCGACCCCGCGCCGCTGATCGAGGACCGGACCCAGGACTATGCCGACCCGGAGGTGGTGCTGAAGAATACCCGCACGCATGAGTGGCCGCATCCGCTGGGCGAGGTCGTTACTGCACTGATCGATGCCGGGCTGCGGCTGGACTGGCTGCGGGAACATGACCGGATCGCCTGGCAGATGTTCACCTGCCTGGTGCGCGACGAAACCGGGTTCTATCGCTGGCCGGACCGGCCATGGCTGCCGCTCTCCTACTCCTTGCGGGCATCGAGGCCGGGCGCCTGAACTTGACCGCCGCCCCGGACGGGTCTCCCATACAACCCGAAGAATAAGCAGGCGGGAGCATACCATGCACGACACCGTGATACGGGGTGGTACCATCGTCGATGGGACCGGAAAGGCTGCCTATACAGGGGATGTTGCGCTCGACGGTGAAACAATCACGCAGGTCGGCGGCAAGGCGGGATCGGGCCGGCGGGAGATCGACGCGAACGGCATGCTGGTGACGCCGGGCTGGGTCGATGTGCACACGCATTATGACGGGCAGGCAACATGGGACCCGGAACTTGCGCCGTCATCCTGGCATGGGGTGACGACGATCCTGTTCGGCAATTGCGGTGTAGGATTTGCGCCGGTACGGAACGAGGATCATTCGGCACTGATCGGCATGATGGAGTCGATCGAGGAGATTCCCGGCGTTGCGCTGGCCGATGGGCTGAAGTGGAATTGGGAGACCTTCCCGCAATACCTGGACGCGCTGGACGGGATGCCGCGGGCGATCGACGTGGCGGCGCAGATCCCGCACCATCCGCTGCGCGTCTATGTGATGGGTGATCGGGCGATCAACCGCGAGCCGGCGACGCAGGATGACATCATCGCGATGCGCGATGCGGTGCGCGCGGGGCTGAAGGCGGGGGCGTTCGGGTTCACGACTTCGCGGACCAACTCGCACAAGACCCCGACGGGCGAGATGGTGCCGGGCCGCTACTCGGAGGTGGATGAGCTGCTGGGCATCGGCTCGGCCTTCAAGGGCATGGGGCATGGCGCGTTCGGCGTGAACAGCGACTTCGATGATGAGGCCGAAGAACTGCGATGGATGACCACGTTCGGCAGGGAGACCGGCCG
>DASQVN010000812.1:0-3548 GCA_035640755.1 Rhodopila sp. | reverse complement strand
GTGTGCCAGGGGGCGAAGGGGGCGGTGGTGTGCCTGATCAATGACGCCGACAGCGCCGCGGTGTGCAAGGCGGCCGGGGTCGGTGCCACGGTCGAGTTGTCACTCGGCGGCAAGTCGGACGGCATGCCGTTCCCCTGTTCGGCGGGCGTCGAGAAGCTGACCGACGGCGTGTTCATCCTGACCGGGCCGATGGGCGCCGGAAACCCGGGGAACCTGGGCGATACGGCGCTGATCGACGTCCACGGCGTGAAGGTGATCGTGACCTCACGCAAGATGCAGGCGCTGGATCAGGCGATCCTGCGCCATGTCGGGATCGAGCCGTTGGGATGCCCGATTATTGCACTGAAATCCTCGGTGCACTTCCGGGCGGATTTCGGGCCGATTGCGGAGAAGGTGATCGTGGCGATTGCGCCGGGGCCGGTGGTGGCTGATCCGGCGGTGCTGAATTTCCGGCACGTGCGGTCGGATGTCAGGCGGAGGCCTCGGGTTTCGTAGGCAGGGGCGCTGCCCCTGCACCCCGCTGGGGCCTGAGGCCCCAGACCCCCGATTTAGGGGCGCCAGAGGTCGCGATGGCTTGCTACGGCCCGCTGCATCCGCCACATGCGGTAGCGCCACATGCCCCAGGCGACAGCCGCGGCAACCAGGGCGACGGGAAGAACCATCGCGGCAATCCACAGCGCCAGGGCGGCGATCGATATCGCACCTGCCACGACGGCAACAACAATCGCCCATAGCAGGATGCGCGACGAGACCGGCGGCCGGGGCGGCTCGACGAACTCGCCGCGCAGATTCATCTCCAACTCGGGCGGATGACGGTCTTGCATTCGCCGAAGGTGGCCTGCCGCTGGCTGACCTTCAAGCCCGGGCCTATAGGTTCAGCGCGTGATTCACGGTCTCTGACGGGGTTCGCCTCGACCGATCACGCGTTTAGCATGGGCCAACAAACAATGGGGAACTCTGCCATGAAGGTCGGTCTGTTCATCAACACGCAATGGCCCGAGGAAACCAACGTCCCGGCGCAAATTCCGGCGCTGGTGGAGCAGGTGCGGGTGGCGCGCGATGCGGGCTTCCGCTCGGTCTGGTTTCCGCATCACTGGCTGACGGCACCGATGCAGATGCTGCAGATCATGCCGGCGATGGCCTTTCTGGCGGCCGAGGCGAGGGGCATGGTGATCGGCCCCAACATCATGATCCTGCCGCCGATGAACCCGATGCACGTGGCCGAGGAAGCGGCCACGATGGATGTGCTGACGGGCGGCAACTACGTCCTGGGCGCCGGTCTCGGCTACCGTGAGCCCGAGTTTACCGCACTCGGGGTGCCGCTGGCGGAACGCGCGGCGCGCTTTTCTGAGTCGGTGGCGCTGATGCGCAAGCTGTGGGCCGGCGGCAGGATCACGCATGAGGGCAGGTTCTTCACCGTGCGCGATGCCGGCATCAGCCTGAAGCCGGTGCGCCCGGGCGGGCCGCCGATCTACATCGCGGGGCTGGTCGATTCGGCGGTGAAGCGGGCGGCGCGGATCGGCGATGCGTGGCTGATCGCGAATGCGTCCTCGATCCAGGAGATCACGCCGCAGATGAACACGTATCGGGCGGCGATCAAGGAATACAACCGTCCGCCGATGGAGTTCCCGATTGCCCGAGAATGCTACGTCGGCGCCAGCAACGCGACCGCGTTTGAGGAATGCCGAGCGGCGCTGGAGTATAAATATGCGGCGTACAGTGCGTGGGGGATGACCAGCCCGTCGGAAGGCGTGGCGTTTGAAGACTTTGCCAAAGACCGCTTCATTATCGGCGACAAGGAAGCGGTCAAGGATGAAGTGTTGAGGTATCGGGAACTTCTTGGGGTCGATCACTTCATCATGCGCAGCCAGTGGCCGGGGCTGGATCAGGAGAAGACGTTGGGCTCGATCCGGCGGCTGGGGGAGATCTTTGCGGCGCTGAAATAGACGGGCAGGCAGGGGGTGGCGTGATGGGCGTCAGGATAGGCTCGGCGGGTGACATGATAGCTGCCGCTGTTGGGTTCCCGCTATGGCCGGGATCTTGTCCCCGGTCTTGATCCGGCCATCTGCGCTGCAACCGTGGTGCGTCGATGGCCGGGTCGGGCCCACGCCTGTCCGGTTTATTTGATCATATCAGGCGCACGGCATTGATTCTCCTCGGTTCGCAGGGCTTGCCGGCGCATCGGGCATGAGCAGGAGCCACACCGTGCCGCACCACAATACGGTGTTTCGTCGGCTCACCCAACAGCTGCCCAAGGCGGAACTGGACCGCCTGGTTGCGGCGCACCAGGCCGCCAAAGGGGTGCGCCGGCTGAGCACCGAGGGCCTGCTGCTGGGGCTTCTGCTGGCCCAGGTCTCGGCGGCGCGCCGTCTGCGCGACATCGAGGCCTTGCTGGAAAGCCAGGACGCGCGGCGCTATCACAGCGGCCTGCCGCAGGTGCGGCGCGCCACGCTGGCCGATGCCGCCGCCCGGCGGCGGTGTTCCCCGGCGTGCTGCCGCGCTGATCCGCCAACTCAGCCGCACGCTGCGCCGCGATGGGGGCGACTGCGTGCGGCTGATCGACGCCACCACGATGCGGCTGAGTCGGCTGGCCACCGGCTGGGCCCGCTTCGCGGCCCGGCGGTGCGGGGTGAAGGCGCACATCGTCTATGATCCGGACGCCGCTCCCCCTCGACATCACCCCGGCGCGGATCAACGGCGTCACCGCGGCCAAGGCGATGCCGATCGAGCCGGGCGCCACCTATGTCTTCGACCTCGGCTACTATGCCTATGCCTGGTGGGCCGCGCTGGATGACGCCGGCTGCCGCCTGGTCACCCGGCTCAAGAGCAACCCCCCGCCGGCGGGGAGCGAGACCCGTGCGGTGCCGACCGAGGCGCCCCAGATCCTGTCGGATCAGATCGGCTGTCCGCCGGCGCGGCGGGCGCGGGCGCGGCACAACCCGATGCGCCAGGCGGTGCGCGAGATCAAGCTGCGGAGCGAGAGCGGCAAGCTGCTGCGCATTCTCACCAACGACCTCGATGCCCCGGCCGCCGAGATCGCCGCGCTCTACAAGCGCCGCTGGGCGATCGAACTGTTCGTCCGCTGGGTCAAGCAGACGCTGAAGCTGCGCCAGGCATCAACGACAATGCCGGGCGCCTGCACATCATCACCGCGCTGACCGCCTTGGTGCTGATCCAGCTGGCGCATGGCGCGCAGACCGCGGTGGCCAGCCTGACCCGGTTCGCCCGCCTGGTCTGCGCCACTATCCTGCACCGCATGCGCCTCGACCGGCTGCGCCCCGCCCCACAGACCCACCCACCAGAGCCACCGCAGGACCAACGACAAGGATGGCGGTTCGTAACATGATCGGCGAACCGGACAGCCGTGGGCCTGACCCGGCCATGACGGAAAGGGTCCGGCCATGACATCTACTACCCTCTCGTTTACTACCCCGTCGTTGACTACCGCCTCGTTTGCGACGGCTGTCGGCACTTGCGACGGCGTCAGATCTCGTTGCGGCTCATCATGCTGGACATGGTCTCGGCCTGGCGGATGGCGAGGGCGACAA
>DASQVN010000811.1:0-4723 GCA_035640755.1 Rhodopila sp. | reverse complement strand
TCTCGCCGGGGAGCTGGGGCAGCTTCGCCATCCCGGCGGCCGAGCACGCCCGTGGTATCTCCTCATCGGCGCCAGCGGCGCCGGCAAGACGACATTGGTGGCTGGCGCCGGACTCTGCGCCGCCGCCGGCACGGGCGTCCTATCAGGGATCGGCGCAACACGGTCCTGCGCATGGTGGCACAGCGACGATGTCCTGGTGCTCGACACCCCCGGCCGCTACACGACCCAGGACATCGACCCGCCGGCAGACCGCATCGGCTGGTCCGGCATCATCGAACTTCTTGGCGAAGTACGCTCCATCGCGCCGCCCGGCGGCATACTCATCGTCATCTCAACCCCCGACCTCCTCGGATCAGGTACGCCCGCGCTCGTGCCGGCGATCCAGGCGCGCGTGCAGGACATTCACGGCATCTTGGGACCCGCCACCCGATGCCACCTGATCGTCACAGGACTCGACCAGCTCACCGGCTTTGGCAAATTCTTCGCCGGCCTCCCGCGGCCTGAGCGCGCTGCGCCCTGGTGCCTCCCCGCAAGCGACGCAACATCGTTCCCCGCCCAGTTCCACACCGAGGTCAGCCGGCTGGAGCGCCGGCTGTTCGAGCGGCTGGAAGCCGAACCCTCCGCCGCTGGCCGCGCATCGCTGATGACATTTCCTGGCAGCTTCGCCGCGCTGCAGCAGCCGCTCGCCATACTGCTGGCCGCCTGCGGCACGGCGCCGTGCAGCATCTGCTTCACCGCAGCAGCCGAACGAAGCTTTGTGACAGACCTCTTCAAGGGTCTCGTCCGTCACGGCACCGGTCCGGTCAGCCGCAGCACCGCCGCCCGCCGGCTCGCCAGCCTGACGATCTCCGCCTTCGCCGCCCTGACCGCCGGCTTTTATCTGTGGAGCGCGTGGTCCGGCGGCGGCCAGCGCATCAATGTGATGACAGAGGCCGTCAGCAATGTCACCCGTCAGGCTGCGACCCTGTCCCTCGATCCCGTCACGAACGCCGACCTCCGGCCGGTCATTCCGCTGCTGGACCAGGCTGCCGCGGTGGCGGGCACAGCCGATGTGCGGCCCCTGTTCGGGCTCGTGCGAACCGCCGACCCTGGCACAGCGGGTCGTCAGCTCTACCGCAACGCGCTCCACCGCATCCTGCTGCCACGCCTGCTCTGGCGCTTGGCAGCTCACATGCGGGACAGCGGCGCGCACCCGGATGTTCTGTACGAAACCACCCGCATCTACCTGATGCTCGGCGGCGCCGGCCCGATGGACAAGGACCTCGTGCGCGAATGGATGCGCCAGGACTGGCAGGTACAGTACCGCCGCGATCCCGCGCTGCAGAACGCGCTGCTCGCACATCTCGATGCGCTGCTCTCTGCTCCTCTGCCCCCGGTCCCGCTGCAGGCCGACCTGATCGCCGAGGCGCGGCAGATCTTCGCCAGGATCTCCCCCGCCCAGCGGGCCTACGCCCGCATCCGCCTGTCCGCCGCCGCGCGCCAGGTGCCATCATGGCGGCCCAGCGATGCACTGGGACCCGTCGGCCTCGCTCTGTTCAGCCGGCCCTCCGGCCGCCCGCTGACCGATGGCATACCAGGGTTCTACACCGTGAACGGCTTCCATACGGTCCTGCTGCCGGCCCTCGACTCCGCCGCGCAGACCATTGCCAGCGAAGCCTGGGTCACCGGACAACCGGCCGCTGCCCAGACACGAACGATGCAGCGCGACATCGTCCGCCTGTATGAGATTGACTATGCCCAGACCTGGGACGCACTGCTGGCGGATCTGAACGTCACACCATTGAAAAGCATCTCCCAGGCCGCGCAGGACCTTTACGTCCTCGCCGCCCCGCAATCCCCTCTGCGTGCGCTCCTGGCCGGCATCGTTCGGCAGCTTACACTCTCGCGGCCGCTGCGCGGCACCCCGCCCGCACCGCTTCCGGGCGAAACCGCCCCGCCCGGGTGGGAAATCGACCGCCGCTACGCCGGCCTGCGCGACCTGGTGGGCGACGGCCCCGGCGCACCGATCGGCCAGGCATTGCGCGCCCTGAACGACATGCAGCAGCAATTCGCCAAGGCAGCCGCATCCGCCTCCGGCCTCGCCGTCCTGGCCGGCCAGCCCGACCCCGCACCCGCCCTGCGCACCGAGGCCCTGCGCCAGCCGGAGCCGCTGGCCCGCTGGCTCACCACGCTGGCCGCCAGCGGCGCCAGCCTCCGCTCGGCCCGCCCCTGACATCACCTGTCATATCGCGTGAAACCATAATTCTGGATCACCCATTTCAGCGTGAACCCATAGTTCGGGTCGGTCGCATAGGTGCCGTTCAAGGCATCGGCGAAGGCTGCCGGGTCGGCCGCATTGCGCATCGCGGACGTATAGGCGGCATTGGTCGCCAGCAGCCGGCCATGTTCATCGAATGCCTCGCCCAATGATGCAAAGGCCCGGAACTTCGCAGTCACCGTGATCGGCTCCCCGCCGACGATCTCCTGCGTCGGCGCCGCCACGAACGGCTGCCCACCCGCCGCCTTGATACCGAACGGGTTGTTGCTGCCCGGCGGCATCGACGCACCCCATGCGCTTTCCACCACCCATTGTGCAATAGTAACGGACGCCGGCACGTTCCACCGTTTCTGCGACACGATGGCCGCGTCAATGATCTCGGCCGGGACCTCCCCGAAATGCCCCGCCGCTGTGGCCGTGGTCACAGTGGGCCGTGCCGCCAGCGCGTAATACGTCGGACTGTTCGGCTCCACCAGCCCCGTCGGAGGCGTCATGTTCAGCACCACTGCCTGGTACGCCTGGATCGCCAGCGTCGTGCCGACGTCGGCGATCCCGGTCACCGGCACCGGCGAGTGCGGCTTCGGCAGCCGTTCGTTCAGCAGCGACTGGATCACGAACACATCGCCCGGCGCATTCGTGCCGTTCCGCCCCACCGAGGCCATGATCGGCGGCGCAATCCGCCCCATCTCATCGGTGCTGAGCACCGCGGGCGAAGGAATTACTGCCAAGCCAGCCTCACGCTATCGTGTTACACATCGTTCCCTGCACAGCCCCGCACCATATCGCGATCGGCGCTGCGCTATTACAGAAGAGGACGGTTTCGTAGTATAGAGCCAGGCCGTTCGGCGTCATGGGGGAGACATGCGCTCAACTCTTAGTCAGATTGATAAATATGAGTTGAGATCTGTGCTCGCCCGCACCCCCACCAGCGTCGTCTACGACGGCTGGGACTCCGACATCGCCAGACGCGTCGCTATCAAAACCGTCCGGTTGTCAAGCCTGGAAGATGAGGACACGCGGGAGGCACTGGTCCGCTTCAAGCGCGGCGTCCAGGCCGCCGGAAAGCTCGCGCACCCCAACGTCATCAACATCTATGACTACGGCGAAACGGACGAATACGCCTACATCGTCATGGAATTCATCGACGGGCCGACGCTCAAGCACGTGCTCGACAGCGGCAAGCGCTTCGACCTGCCGGCCATCTGCCGGATCATGGGCGGCATCCTCGACGGGCTGCAATACAGCCATGATCACGGCGTGGTCCACCGCGACATGAAGCCAGCCAACATCATGTTCACGCATGATGACCGCGTGAAGATCACCGATTTCGGCATCGCCCGGCTGGAGGATACCAACCTCACCCAAGCCGGCATGGTCATCGGCACCCCAGCCTATATGTCGCCCGAGCAGTTCCTCGGCGAAGACGTCGACTGGCGCGCCGACATCTACGCCACCGGCGTCGTGCTGTACCACATGCTGACCGGCAGCCGTCCCTACGACGGCAACCTTGCCACGATCATGAACAAGGTGCTGAACGCACCGATCCCGCGCCCCTCGGTCGTCTCGCCCGTTGTTACCTCGGCGCTCGACCAGATCGTGACGCGCGCCATGGCAAAGAAGAAGGAGCATCGCTTCCAGAGCGCCGCTGAATTCAATGCCGCCCTGCAGGCCGCCCTGACCGATCCATCCCCGGCGGCGCGCCCCGGCCTCTCACCGCGCCCGAGCCTGGCCCCGCGCCCTAGCCCGGGCCCGCGCATCGACATCCCGCTCTCGCCCCGTCCGACGCGGCGGCCCGCGTCACGCGGCTGGCCGGTGTTGGCCGGCATCCTCCTCCTGCTGGCCGGCATCGCCGCCGTTGGCCTGCGCCTGGCCGGCATCTTCACGCCCAGCCCTGTCACCGTCGCCGACGTGAAGCCCGCCGCCCCGGCGCCCGAACCGCCGCGGCCCGCACCCACCCTGCCCACCCCGGCCCCTTCGCCGCTCCCGCCTCCGGCACAGGATCAGGCTCTCGGTTCGCCCCCGCCAGTCGGTGGCATGCAGCCCGGTGACGTGCCGCCCGGTGACACGCCGCCCGACAACTCCGCACCGGTCGCCCCGCTGCCGCCGTTGGAACTTGACCATAACGATATGGCCGCAACCCCGCAGCCCGACCTCATGCCGCGGCCAGCGCCCGGGCCTGCCCGGCGCCCCGACATCAGCCCGCAACGCAAGGCGGTGGAGGTCGCCCCGCGCCCGCTGCCGCCCGAACCTCCCAAGCCGCCCCGGCGCCCAGGCTCCGATTACGCTACGACGGATGATCCGGCCGGGCGCTTCATGAAACCCCCGCCGGTGCCCGTCCGCCCGCCCAATCCCCCACTCCAGGCGACCGAACCGGCCGCGCCGCCGGCCCCGACATACGCAGTCACCTCCACCAGCCCGATCGGCTTGCTGTGTCAGTCCGTCACGCCCGATTCCGCCCGGGCCGTC
>DASQVN010000810.1:0-2293 GCA_035640755.1 Rhodopila sp. | reverse complement strand
TCGGCGTGGGTCAGGCGGATGCGGCGGAGCCAGGCCTCGAAGGCGCGCCAGTCCAGGGCGTGATCGGCGGTCAGGGTCACTGATGCGTAGCGCGACAGGTGGCCGGCGGTGTCTTCCGCCTGATCCGCGAACAGGACCGAGCGCTGCGTGGCGGGCGCCGCGGGATCGAAGAAATCCGCCGGGAACAGACAGGCGGCGTCGATCCGGCCGAACGGCGCCTCCCGGATCGCAGCCGCCGGGTTCAGCCGAATGACGGCCTGGCGTGCCGGATCGGCCGGCGCCACGTCGGTTTTGGTGATCAGCACCTGATCGGCCAGCGCGATCTGCTTGCGCGTCTCGGGATGCTGCTCGATCTGCGGCAGGGCGAACTGGGCATCCACCGTGGTGATGACGGCGACCAGGCGGAGGCCGCGCGCCATCACCGGGTTGCGCAGGATCGCCTGGGCGATCGGTGCCGGGTCCGACAGGCCCGAGGGTTCGATGATCAGGCGGCGGAAGCGGGGCACGGCGCCGGCGTCGCGCCGGCTGAACAGGCGCATGACCGCATCTTCCATGTCGCCGGCGAGGTTGCAGCACAGGCAGCCGTTGGCGAGGACGACGGTGCGGTCCTCGCCGTGGTCGATCAGGTCCCTATCGAGCGGGATTTCACCGAACTCGTTCACCGCGACGGCGGTGTGGGCGAGGCGGGGGTCGCGCAGGAGGGCGTTGACCAGGGTGGTCTTGCCGCTGCCGAGGAAGCCGGCGAGCAGGGCGACGGGGAGGCGGGCGCGGTCGGCGGATTGGGGGAGGAAGGTGGGGCGGGGCATGGCGGGGGATGGGGTGCCGCAGCTTGCCGCGTGTGGCAAGGGCTCTCGTGGCAAGCGCCCGCTGGGGTCCGTCGTTCCGGTGGGCGTCGGTTTCGGTCAGCCTTGCGGCGCTGTCGGAATGACTTCTGCTGAAGCGGCCGGCATGCTACGGCACCGCATCATTCCGTGTGAGGAAGAGGCCGTCCGGTGATGATCGTGCGTTCAGGGCGTCCGTCTGTCTGGCGCCGGTGGTTCTGGGAGTGGCCGGCGGACCGGCGTAAGACGATCTATCTCTGCGCCGCGATGGCGGCGATCTGTGGCACTGCGCTGGGTGCCTACGTGCAGAAGGCGCTGACCGCGTATCACGCACAGACGCCGGGCCATCCCGCGGCGTACGGCGATTTCTTCGCGCTCTGGTCCTATGCGGAGATCGCCCGCACGCATCCGGTGCGGCAGCTGTACGATAGTGCCGCGGTCCACCAGTATCAGGTGGCGTTGGGCATGCCGGCGGATGTGCAAAATCCGTTTCCCTATCCGCCGATCTTCATCCTGATGGTGCGGGCCCTGGGCGTGCTGCCCTACGACCTGTCCTATCTGGCGTGGATGGCCGTGACGTTTGCGCTGTTTGTATGGGCCGTGGCGGGCACATGCTCGCGCCTGCCGGCCTCTGTGCTGGCGGCGGCCGTTGCGCCTGTGGTCAGCGCCAACATCGCGGCGGGGCAGAGCGGATTTCTCTCGGGGGCGTTGATGGTTGCGGGAATCCGGCTGGCCCCGGTGCGGCCGGTGCTGGGCGGAGTGCTGCTGGGATGTCTCAGCTACAAGCCGCAGCTTGGCCTGCTGCTGCCGGTGGCTTTGCTGGCAGGCCGGTTGTGGGCGGCGACGCTGGCGGCGGCGGTGACCGCGCTTGGGCTGATGGAAGCTGCCACACTGGTCTATGGCCAGACGATCTGGTGGGACTGGCTAGCGATGCTGCCGGCCTACTCGGACCTGTTCGACCGGACGATCGTCGGCCAGAAATACATGGCCACGATCACCGCCGCCGTGCGCGTGGCCGGGTTCTCGTCTGGCGCCGCGGCGGCGGCCCAGGCAGTGTGCGGCGGGCTGGCTGCGCTGCTGGTCGGGCTTTGCTTTCGCGACGGTGAGACGAAGCTGGCCAGCGCCGCGCTGCTGGTCGGAACGTTTCTCGCCACGCCGCACGCATTCGTCTACGACATGCCCATGCTGGCCGCGGCAATCGCGCTGTACATCGATGCTCGGCTGGAGACGGATAGCGGCTTCAACCTGATCGAGGTTCTTGTGCTGGGAGCGTTGATGCTGTTTCCGGGGCTGATGATGGTAGGAAGCCTCGATGCGCGTGCCAGTATTCCGCCGCTGGTGGGGATGTTCGGGCTGATTTTGTGGCGCGCGCAGGGGCGGCAGCGGGGTTCGCTCCTGGGGGGTTCACTCCTGCGGGTCCGGGATGGCGCTTGATCCGCGCGGGGGTGCGGAAGGGCGGTTTCGTACGCAAT
>DASQVN010000809.1:0-2878 GCA_035640755.1 Rhodopila sp. | reverse complement strand
GCCCGAAGACGCTCGCGCTCGCTGCGCTGAGCGGAGCCACCGTGGTGGCGCTGACACTGCCCACGGTGGCGTATGCCGATCCGGTGCCCTCGCCGGCACCAGCCCCGCCGCCGCCGACGGGCAACACGTTCATGCAGGGACAGCCAGCCGCGCCGGGCGCGCCCGCGCCTGCAGTCGATCCGAACGCGCCGGCTCCGCCGCCGGCGGATCCGAACGCGCCGCCCCCGCCTGCGCCCCCGCCGCCGGAGCCCGGACGGGTCAATAACGCCGCCGGTGGCTTCAGCTACGTGGTGCCGGCGGGCTGGAAGGCGTCCGACGCCACCCAGTTGTCCTATGGCCAGGCGCTGTTGAACAAGATCCCGCCGGAACCCACCCAGCCGGGCGCCCCGCCACCGCCGCCGCCCAACGACACGAGCATTCTGCTGGGTCGGCTTGACCTGAAGCTCTTCGCCGGCGCAGAGGCCGACAACACCAAGGCGGCCCAGCGGCTGGCGTCCGACATGGGCGAGTTCTTCATGCCGTTCCCGGGCACGCGGATCAACCAGGAGACTGTGCCGCTCAACGCTGCCGGCATGCCAGGTGTCGCCTCCTATTACGAGGTCAAGTTCACCGACACAACCAAGCCCAACGGCCAGATCTGGGCCGGAGTGGTTGGCACGGCCATCCCGGCCGGTACACCGCGCGGTCAGAAGACGCCCGAGCGGTGGTTCGTGGTCTGGCTGGGCACCGCGAACAACCCAATACCCAAGGGCGAGGCGGTAACCCTGGCACAGTCCATCCGGCCGTGGTCGCCACCGCCTCCTCCACCACCGGACCCCAACGCGCCTCCGCCACCCGCCGGCGGGACGAATGCGCCCGGTCAGAGCCCCAACGTCGGCGTACCGGTGCCGGTGGACCCCAACAGCGTTCCTCCAGCGATGCAGGTTCCGTCGGCTTGACGCCGACGGACCGCGTCACGGTCCGACGTAGGGAATCTGGCCCTCGAGGTTGTTGACGTTGGCCAGGAAGCAGTTGGTGCCGCCGAACCCCATCGCGCCGGCAGTCACGCAGCGCTGGAACGTTCCGTCCCCGGCGATAGGGCCATCGCACGTGGTCCCTCCGCCCCAAGGCGTCCAACCGCCCTGGCATCCCGCGCTGGCCGGAGATGCCAGCGCGATACCACCGGCTGCAAGAGCGCCAACCGCCAATGCAACAAGTGCTTTCATTTTCTCCACCCTTTTCTCGCGTTGCCGGCGCCTGAGACCGGCCCTAAGCCGCAGCCGTGTCGGCGCATACCCCCATCATCTCCACTGGCAATTCGTCCCCGGCGGCCGCGACGTTTCAGGTCGGTCGCAACCGGCCGCGTTGACACCACGTTATCGCTGTTGGGCGAGGTAGGAGGGGGATTTTTCTATCCGCGAAGGCTGCAGAAACGCACCTGGTCGGCTGGTAGCTCCCGACGCGCGGCACGATGGATTGATGGCCGCCGAAACGATGGTCGCGTGGCGCGTCACGCGACCGGGCCCGATGGAGACCCATCCGCTGGACCGCGTGACCGCCGATGTGCCAACGCCGGCACCCGGCGAACTGTTGGTCGCCGTGCGGGCATGCGGCGTGTGCCGCACCGACCTTCATGTCGCCGAAGGCGACCTGCCGGTGCACCGCCCCGCCGTCATCCCTGGGCATGAAGTCGTCGGCGAGGTCATCGACATCGGACGGGCCACCGACGCCGACTTCGCCGTCGGCGATCGTGTCGGCATTGCGTGGCTTCGGCATACCTGCGGGGTATGCAAGTTCTGCGTGCGCGGTCAGGAGAACCTGTGCCCCGAATCCCGCTACACCGGCTGGGATGCTGACGGTGGCTATGCCGAATTCGCCACTGTGCCAGCCGCTTTCGCGCATCACCTGCCTTCAGGGTATTCAGACACCGAGCTGGCTCCGTTGCTGTGCGCGGGCATCATCGGCTACCGGTCACTGCTGCGGGCCGACCTGCCCGCCGGCGGCAGGCTGGGCATCTACGGATTCGGGGGAAGCGCACACCTGACCGCTCAAGTCGCGCTGGCGCAGGGTGCCGAGGTGCACGTCATGACGCGCGGCGAGCGGGCCCGCGATCTGGCGCTGTCGCTGGGTGCGGCATCGGCCCAGGGAGCGACGGACCGTCCTCCGGTCGCACTCGATGCCGCGATCCTGTTCGCCCCCGTGGGCGATCTCGTGTTGCCCGCACTCGAGGCACTGGACCGCGGCGGCACGCTGGCGATCGCGGGCATCTACCTCAGCGACATCCCGGCGCTGAATTATCAACGGCACCTGTTCCAGGAGCGACAGGTGCGGTCCGTGACGTCGAATACCCGCAATGACGCCCGCGAGTTTCTGGCGTTCGCCGAGCGCCACCACATCGACGTCACCAGCCCGGAGTATCCATTGAGCCGGGCCGCCGACGCTCTCGCGGATCTCAGCGCGGGCCGAATCGCGGGCGCCGCAGTGCTATTGATCTAGGTCAGGTCGACAGGTGCCAAACCAGGGCGGCGGCCAGCGCCCCCAACCCGTTCAACGACCAGTGCAGTGCGATCGGAGCCAGCAGGCTTCCGCTGCGGCGACGCAGCCAGGTGAAGACAAAGCCGGCGACCGCGGTGGCCGCCACCGCCATCACCACGCCGGCCACTGTGCCCAACAGGCCGCTACCGAACACGCGGGTCAAGCCCACGTTGCTGGTAGTCAGGCCGAGGGAGGTGGCGATATGCCAGAGGCCGAACAGCAGTGAGCCCGCGGCCGCCACGCCGCGAAAACCCCACGCGCGGTTCAGCGCACCGTGCAGAACACCGCGGAACGCCAGCTCCTCGGGGATCACCGTCTGCAGCGGGATGATGATCATCGACGCAAGGAGCGCGCCGGAGATCGT
>DASQVN010000808.1:0-3460 GCA_035640755.1 Rhodopila sp. | reverse complement strand
AAGTTTCTTGACCCCCAGATCACGGAAACGTTATCCCACGTCAACTTCACGTTGATGGGGGTCCCCGTGCCGCAGCCAACATCCGCGCCAGACCGCATACCAGCCGCGGCACCGCGCAGCCGGCCGCATACTCGGTCCGTTTCTTCCATTTAACGTCCAGACTTCCAGGGAAGACCGCGATGACGACCGGCCAGACCGGGCGGCAGTTCCGCCTGCTCACCTTCCACTGCGTCCTCTGGTCGCTTGGCATGTCGCTCGCGTGTGGCTTCGTCGACGCCTACATGCTCCGCCTCGGCTTCGGCATCGCCACCACACTCGTCCTGCACGCCGTCCTGCTGACCGTCCGCTTCTCGATCCGCGCGCTCATCCTGCCTATCGTCCGTCGCCTCGGCATGCGCCCCGCCATGCTCCTCGGCGCCACCATCGCCGCCTTCCAGTTCCTGCCGCTGATCAAGGCTGACCAGGCACTGTTCCTCGGTATCTGGATCGCCATCGTTTCGGTCGGCGAGTGTATATACTGGCCCATCTGTCACGCCGCAAACGCCGTCTGCGGCGGGGCCGGCGGGCGCCGCGGGCGCCAGATCGCCCTGCGCCAGATGGCCGGCACCGCAAGCGCCGTCCTCGCCCCTCTCGTCGGCGGCGCGCTGCTGACCACCCTCGGCCCCGCCGCCGAGTTCGCCACCGCGTCGATCCTCACACTCGTCTCCGTCCTGCCGCTGTTCCGCATGCAGCCGATCGAGCTCGGTCGCATCCCAACCATGCGCCAGTCCGTCCGCGGGGCGGATTCCCTAGGATTGTTCGCCTTCGCCGCCGACGGCTGGATCAGCGCCTGCCTCGGCATCGCCTGGCCGATGATCCTGTTCACCTCGCTCAACTCATCCTACTGCGCCCTCGGCTGGGCCGGCAGCGGTGCGGCGGTGATCAGCGCCGGCGCCGGCCTGGGCTGCGGCATCGCCGTCGACAAGGGCCACCGCCACCAAATGTCCCGCCTCATCTCCCTGGGCCTCCTGCTCGGCATATCACTGCGTGTCGCCTCCGCCTGGGCGCCCTGGGCGGCGCTGACCGCCAACACGCTGGCCGCCGCCGTCGGCGGCCTCTATACCCCGGTGCTGATGAGCGTGATCTACGACCGCGCCAAGCGCTCCGGCTCCGCCTACCAGTTCCACCTCTCGGCCGAGGCCGGGTGGGACGCCGGCTGCGTCCTGGGCTGCCTCACCGCCGCCGCCGTCGCCTGCACTGCCGCGCCCACCACCTTCGCCGTCCTTCCCTCGATCCTCGGCGTCGCCCTCCTGCACCGATGCATCCGCGCCGAACCCAACCGCACACCGCAACGCGCCCTGCCCGCCGCCGCCCCCGCGCTTGCATGACACCCCTGACAGGGGCGATCTACCCGCCCCTTGTCCCTCCGGCTAGGAACCGGACATGACAATTGCCATCCCTGAAGACGGGCTGCGCGGCGCGCGCCTGTATGCCGCCGTCGCGACCCTCATCATCGCCATCTGGATGGCGGCGCTCGACACCTCCATCGCCAACACCGCCCTGCCGACCATCGCCACCGACCTCAACGCCACCCCGGCGGACTCGGTCTGGGTGGTGAACGCCTACCAGCTCGCCCTGGTCGTCTCCCTGCTGCCCTTCGCCTCGCTGGGGGAGATCATCGGCTACCGCCGCGTCTACATCTGGGGCCTGGTCGTATTCACCGGCGCCTCCCTGCTCTGCGCACTGAGCTGGTCGCTGCCTACCCTGACCGCCGCCCGCATCCTCCAGGGCTTCGGCGCCAGCGGCATCATGAGCGTCAACACCGCCCTGATCCGCTTCATCTACCCCTCCCGCCAGCTCGGCCGAGGCGTCGGCATCAACGCCCTCGTCGTCGCCGTCTCCACCGCCGTCGGCCCGACCGTCGCCGCCGCCATCCTGTCGCTGGGCTCCTGGCAATGGCTGTTCGCCGTCAACGTGCCGGCCGGACTGGCCGCGTTCCTGCTGGCCCTGCGCACCCTGCCCAGCACCCGCCGATCACCCCACGCCTTCGACTACGGCAGCGCCGCCCTGAACGCGGTGACCCTCGGCTGCCTGATCTTCGGCATCGGAGAGGTCGCCCACAGTGCCTCCCGCCTCATCACCGACGGCGCCCTGGCCATCGCGCTGCTCGCCGGAGTCCTGCTGATCCGCCGCCAGCTCCGCCTGCCCGCTCCGATGCTGCCCGTCGACCTGTACCGCCGCCCGATGTTCGCCCTGTCGTCGCTGACCGCCTTCTGCTCCTTCGCGGCACAGGGCCTCGCCTTCGTCGCCCTGCCCTTCTATTTCCAAACCGTGCTCGGCTTCAGCGCCGTGCAGACCGGGCTGCTGCTCACCCCCTGGCCGGTGCTGACCGCCATCATCGCCCCAATCGCCGGCCCGCTGTCGGACCGCTATCCCCCCGCAATCCTCGGCGGCATCGGCCTCGCCGTCCTGTGCCTCGGCCTGGCCCTCATCGCCACCCTGCCCGAGCACCCCTCCATCCCCGGCATGATCTGGCGCATGATGATCTGCGGCGGCGGCTTCGGCTTCTTCCAGTCGCCCAACCTGAAGGCCATCATATCCAGCGCCCCACCGGAGCGCAGTGGCGGCGCCAGCGGCATCGTCGCCACCTCCCGCCTCGTCGGCCAGGCCACCGGCGCGGCCCTGGTCGCCCTCTGCTTCGGCATCTCCATGCCGCACGGTCCCTCGCTCGCCCTCGCGCTGGCGGCAATCTTCTCCGGCGCCGGCAGCGTCGTCAGCTTCTCCCGCCTGGCGGCAAGCCCGGCGACCCTGCCGCGGCGGGCGTGACGCGCCGTAGGCTATTCGCCGCACGACCTGCGATATTCGCCGCATAAAAGCGGCGAATGTTGACGTGCCGCCGATCACCACCTACAGAAATCACCGCAGATATGCGGCGATTGGAGACACCCCCTGCCCGACTACATCTGGCAACGCCCCGACTGGCCTCGCTTCCGCTGGAGCGCCGACCGCCTGCTTCCAGCCGTCGCCGATGCCAGATTCCTGCAGGGCCGCCTGCTCGGCGCGATGGAGGCTGCCGGCCTGGAAACGCGCCAGCAAGCAGAGCTCACCGCAGCAACCAATGATGCCGTGGCAACATCCGCCATCGAGGGTGAGGAGCTGCCCCCGGCCAATGTCCGCTCCTCCATCGCCCGACGGCTTGGCCTCCCCGACGCCGGCCTCGCGCCCGAGGACAGCCGCGTGGAAGGCGTTGCCGAGATGGTGCTGGACGCTACGCACAACTGCCGAAGGCCGCTTACCCAGGAACGCCTGTTCGGCTGGCACCGAGCGTTGTTCCACTCCCCGCGCCCGTCGCTTGAGGCTCCGGTTGACGTGGGCCGTTGGCGAGCCGATGCCCAGGGCCCGATGCAGGTTGTCTCCAGCACCTATCGCGGCGGCAAAACCCCCTGTGTCCATTTCGAGGCGCCGCCCGCTGGCCGGGTGG
>DASQVN010000807.1:0-2745 GCA_035640755.1 Rhodopila sp. | reverse complement strand
GCCTCTTGTGCGCCCGTGACCAGCTCGACCCCGCAGCCCGGACCGTCTGGCACAGTGAGGGTGCCATCGACCACCTCGATGCCCATGAACGGGTCGTTGAACATGCGGCTGAACTCGCCGAGCTCGCAGGCATAATCCATGTGCGGCAGCGCTGCCGCGAGGTGGATCGCGTGGGCGTTGACCAGGCGCGTTCCCACGTGCGCGCCGAGTCGACACCTGATCTTGCCGGCCTCGCAGATGCGCGCGGCGGCCAGCGCATTACGCAAGCCGCCGAGCTTCGGGATTTTCAGACTCACGGCATCGACAATGCGGTTCACCACCAAAGTCATGATTTCGTCGAGCGTGCCGGCGGCCTCGTCGGCTTCGACCGTCACTGGTACGGATCGAGTCACCAGCTCGAGACCCTTGAGGTCGCGCTTCGATACCGGCTGCTCGACGAGATCGATCCGAAACTCCGCCATCCGCTTGATGGCGGCTATCGCGTCCTTTGGCGAGTAGGACTGATTGGCATCGATCGTCAGATGCGCATCTTTGCCGACGCGCTCGCGGATGGCCTTGACGCGGGCGACGTCCTCCTCGACGTCACCATGGACCTTGATCTTGAAGTAGCGGTAGCCCTGGTCGAGGAGCTTGCCGGCCTGCGCGGCCATGTCGGTGGGCGTCTTGATCGCGAGGATGCGCAGCACCGGCACGGAACTGCGGACCTTGCCGCCGAGCAGGTTGTAAAGGGGCACGCCCAGCGCGCGGGCGCAGAGATCATGCAGCGCGCAGTCGATCCCGGCTTTGGCCTGGTTGCCGCCACTGAGCGAGGCGTCGAGCTCCTGCAGGATCGCCTCGATCGCGAACGGGTCCTTGCCGAGCACGATCGGCTTGAAGCGTTCGAGCTCGTGCGGCAGCGCCTCGAAGGTCGAGCCCATGTGCGGCGAGGCGTTCGCATAACCATGTCCCGTATGGCCGTCGTCCGAGCCGATGCGCACGATCCAGCCGCGCGAGGTCGAGGCCGACCCCAGCGCAAATTTCCAGTTCTTGTCCTCGAGCGGCAGCTCGCACGGCTCGAACTTGACGTTATTGATGATCATTTTCCACCTCGTTGGGAGAGTCAGGTGTCCCGGATAGGGTGCAGCGCGAGCGCAATGCAGTTAATGATGCCCAGGAACGCGCACCGCGCTGGCATGCGCGAGTGGTGCAGAGCTGGTCTCGGACCGCCATAGATCAGGGCCGTCCCGGTTTGCTGCGCAACATTTTTGCTGCGCTTCGTGCCGTGCAGCGCCCAGGACACAAGTGCATTGCAGGTGCGTTTCACCGAAACATCTTCTGGATGATTTCGTCGGTGCTTTCGAGGTGTTCGCGCAGCTTCTGCGGTCCCACATAGTTCTCCGGGTAGCCCGCGGTCTTTGGCACGATACCGGCAAGCTGGGGCAGTGACGGCACTTCGGGGTGGGCAGGGAAATACTCGGCCGCCGAGAGGATCTTCTGGCCATCCTTCGACAGGATGAAGTCCATCAGTAGCATCGCGGCATGCGGGTGCTTGGCGCCCTTCATGACGGCGATGGAACCGGCCGCGCTCGGCACCGGATCCATCAGCTGCGAATTCACCGGAGCGCCCTTGCCAGCGCTGATCAGTGGATGGTGCGCATAGATATTGAGCGCGATCGGGTATTCGCCGGCGATCACGCGGTCCACGAGTGTGCGGGCGCTACCGGATGCAAAGTTGATGATCTTCTGCTCGGATAGTCTGCGGAAATAGGCCAAGGCTTTGTCGTCGCCCCAGGCAAGACGCAGATTGATGAGAAACAGATGCCGGCCCGTATTGGCGTACGGCCAGGCCATTTTGCCTTTCCACTGCGAATCGAGCAGGTCCTCGTATTTCTTCGGCACGTTGCTGGGTGAGACGAGCCTGGTGTTGTAGGCGATGCTGAAATAGGAGAGCCGAGTGGGGGCGAGGTGCTTCTTGGGATCGATATACATCCTGGGATACTCGGCAAGCACCGGCGAATAGAACGGCTGCGTGAAGCCGCTCTCGACCGCGATCTCACTGCCGCCTGTTCCTTCGAACAGGTCCGCCGTTACCGCATTGGCGCGCACCTCGGCGGAGAGCTTCGCCAGCAGATCCTCGGAATCCGCCCGGTAGAACGTCATCTTCACGAAGGGATATTTCTTCATGAAGCCAGCCGCGAGCGGGCGCTGCGCCTGGTTGACGATCATCGCTGAGTACAGCACGACCTGGCCTTCGCGCTTGGCCCCTTCGATCAGTCGCTGTTCGCGGTCCGGGCCGCCGTACTTGACGATCTCGGCCGCGGTTTGCGCGCTCGCCGTGGCGCAAAAAACAAGTGCCATCCACATAACGGCGCCGAAGACAGGCCAATAACGGCGCTGACCTCCCAGCATGGCTCCTCCTCCGCCGATTTCTCGTTCTGATCGCATTGACGATAAAGCGAAAATCAAGAATAGCTAGACGGAAAGCAAAACGCGGGTGCAGCGCATCGCCGCGGCCGGATCTCCGGTCCGCGCTTAGGGAGCCGGGAATGTCAACAATCACGCCAAAGGGGCCCGCCACAGGCACGTCCAAAAGCCCGACCGTTTCCGACGAATTCGCCAATAAGTTCGCGACCGAGAAGGACACCCCTTACCTGCGGTGGATACGCGCCGAGGGGCTGGAGATCATTAGCGCGCAGTATGTCCCCAACCTTCGCACAGCGGAGCTCAAGCCATGGCCGCGCCGCGGCGGCAATGGCGTCTATATCA
>DASQVN010000806.1:0-2949 GCA_035640755.1 Rhodopila sp. | reverse complement strand
CTCCAGCTCCCGCACCAGGAACCGCCGCCGAGCTTCCGGCGTGGTGAAGTCGAGGAACGGCATCCGGACAGCCTTCTTCAGCTTCCATACCGTATCGCCGTCCACGAACACGGCCGAAATATGCGTCTCGCGCGGCGGCGTGCCCGCGAGGGTGGCGAGGAACCGCGCCACGTCCTGCTGCTCTGTAGGTATTGTCATCACGCCTATATAGGCGGGAAGTACTGCGGCGCCTCCTCGCGCACACGCATGCCATAGTCCCGGATAATGCGGACGACCCGGTGCATGTCGCCCTCAGGCGCCACCGCCTCCGCCGCCGCCATGTCCCGCCAGGAGCGGAGGTGCAGCAGCGTCCCTGGCCGCGTGATGCTCTCGAACACATCCCGCGCCACCAGCCCATCGCCGCCTTCCGGCAGATCCGGCGCAGCCCCAGGCGCAAATTCCGTCAGCGTGACCGCCTTTGCCTCCCCAACCTCGGTCTCATCCAGCCGCTGCGGTGGGGCAGGGGAGTCCACGCCGGACTCGCGCGTCACTTCTCCCACCCGCAGATGGTAATCGGCAAACACCGAGGACCGGCCCTTCCCCTGGATGTCATGATGCAGCGCATGCGTGCGCCACCGGATCAGCGCCTTCTCGTTCCGCCACAACGACAGCGACACCAGCCACCCCGGCCGGGTGCGGCTCCTGTACCGCTCATTCGCGATGAAGCCGTCGATCGCCACCAGCTCTGGCCGCAGCGAGGCCGCATAGCCCAGATAGGCATCCCACTTATCAGGCCGCGGATTGACTTCGAATATCACGGCGAACATGGCACTTCCTCCGGCTCGGCCGGCACGACATCGCGCGCCTTCAGGAACGTCTCGGCTTCCCGGTACAGAGCATACCGGCTTTCCTCCAGGTGCATCAGGTGCGTCCCCCGGCTGATCTTCACGTCACGCCGGATCGGCGCATTCGCCAGGGCATTAAACAACCAGGCGGCGTCGGTATCGGTGCACATGCCATCCCATGCACCGCGCACGATCAGCACCGGTTTGCAGATCAGCCCTGGATCATACGCCAGCCGCCCGTCCCACGCGTCAAAGATATCCTGGAACGCGCCACTCGGCGTTTGCACTGCTGGGGGCTCCCGCGTCCGGCTGTCCGGATCGCAATCGAGATACGCCTCACCCCAGTCCGCGAAATGTTGTCGGTCCAGCACCGGCGCCGCATCGGCCGGCACATCCGCGGTGAAGCGCTCCCATTGCGCCTGCAGCGTGATCAGCCGCCACCCTGGCAAGGCCGGCTGCCGCTTGTCCGGTTCCCGCCGGGCGATCGGACCGAAGAACACCATGCGGTCGACCCAGTCCGGCCGGCGCCCCGCGAACACGCCGCTGACGATCGTGCCCCAGGAATGCGCGATGATCGACACCGCCGGCGCCGCATGCTGCGCCTGGATGAACCGAACTGCCGCCTCCAGCTGCTGCGATGCCTCTGCGGCCCGGCCGAGTGGGGCATGCGCCTCCGCCGGTTCCGCCATTGCCGGATAGGGATCGGACAACCGGCCGAACCCGTGGAAATCCAGCCCCCACACATGGAACCCGGCCTGGCACAGCGCATCGCGCCAGGACCGCCCATCGAACCGGTGCGCAATCGACAGCGCCGACGGAAACGTCCCTCCATGCACATACAGCACCACCCCGGTGGGCGGAACGCCCTCTGCCGGCGGGATATGGCGCAGGAACAGGCGCAGCCCAGGCTCTGGGCTGTCGATCCACCAATGCGTCTCCCGCGCATCGAGCTTCATGGCTTTCATGCTGCGATCTCCCTTCACGGCGATGGCCGCAACATGGGTCCTTCCGTGCCCTCTGTCCGCGCTGAACACTTCGCCACCGGCCGAACGGACAGCCTGGACGCGCCACAGCTTTCCGCCGGGCTCCGGACGTTCTACGTCTTTCGAATGTGGCACACATTTGTCTGCCGAGTCGTGATCGGCATCGCCCTACTGGCGGCCTTGGCCATTCCACGGGCCGCCCACGCTGCATCCTTGCCACCAACCGAATCATCGACCGGCCTTGTCGTCTCCGCCCAGCGCCTCACCGCCCAGGTCGGGGTGGAGATCCTGCGGCAGGGCGGCAACGCCATCGATGCTGCCGTGGCGGTGGGCTATGCCGAGGCCGTGGTGAACCCGTGCTGCGGCAATATCGGCGGCGGCGGGTTCATGACCGCCCATCTGCACGACGGCCGCGACGTGTTCCTGAACTTCCGCGAAACCGCTCCCGCCGCCGCCACGCGCGACATGTACCTCGACGAGCGTGGCCACGCGATCCGCGGCGCCAGCCTGCACGGCTGGAAGGCCGTCGGCGTGCCTGGCACCGTCCTCGGCTTCGACACCGCCCTGAGCCGCTACGGCATCCTGCCTCGCGCCACCGTCATGGCCCCGGCGATCCGACTTGCCCGCGATGGCTTCGTGCTGGGGGAAGACGACGCCGACAGCATCGCACGCGGCGCCCCGCTGCTGGGCAAGGACCCGCATGCCGCCGCCATCTTCCTGCACCCGGACGGCTCCCCGCTGCGCGCCGGGGAGCGTTTGTCGCAGCCCGACCTTGCCCACACGCTGCAAGCAATCGCTGACGACGGCCCGTCCGCATTCTACACCGGTGCCATCCCCGCCGCGATCGAGGCCGCCAGCCGCGCCGGCGGCGGCATCATCACCGCGGCCGATCTGGAATCCTATCGGATGCCGGAGGCCGATCCGATGAACTGCACGTATCGCGGCTACCTGATCATCGCCCCGCCGCCTCCCTCCTCGGGCGGCACGGCCATGTGCGAGACGTTGAACATCGTCGAGCCATTCGATCTCCCCTCCCTCGGCTTCCACGCCGCCCGGTCCGTGCACGTGATCACCGAGGCACTGCGCTATGCCTTCTTCGACCGCAACAGCTATCTGGGCGACCCGGCCTTCGTGCGGAACCC
>DASQVN010000805.1:0-2395 GCA_035640755.1 Rhodopila sp. | reverse complement strand
ATCCCCGCGCCACCCGTGCAGGTCGCCGTCCACCTGGTCGCAGGCGGCGAGACGCGGTTGCCGCGCGGGATCGTGACGCTCCAGCCGGACGGGCCCGGCCGGCTGATCCAATGAGCCCCAGGGCGAGCCCCGGGGCGGACCCGATCAGTGCGCCGATCCTCGGACCTGGTCCGGCGGCAGCGAACGTGTTCAGGGCCGCAGGGCGCCCTGCACGTCGACATACAGCGAATAGACGGATGTGCTGGCCGTCATGAACAGGCGGTTTCGCTTCCTGCCGCCGAAGCAGAGATTGGCGCAGCCCTCGGGTAGGTGGATCTTGCCGATCAGATCGCCGTCGGGGGCGTAGCAGCGCGCGCCGTCCTCCTTCGGGTCAGCCCAGCCCATGCTGCACCAGACGTTGCCCTTCATGTCCACGCGGATGCCGTCGGTCATTCCGGGCAGGAAATCCTCTGCGAAGAGGCGGCCACTACGCAGGCGGGGGCCATCGACCTCGAACCGGCGGATGTGGGCGGGGCCGCCATGGGTGACGCCTGTATCGACGATATAGAGCAGCTTCTCGTCGGGGGAGAAGGCGAGGCCGTTGGGGCGGGTGAAATCGCCGGCGACGACCGCGAGCGTACCCGTCGCGGGGTCGAGGCGGTAGACATTGCCGGGCAGCTCGAACGTGTCGGTGTGGCCCTCGTACTCGCCGTCGATGCCGTAGCCGGGATCGGTGAACCAGATGGCGCCGTCGGAGGCGACGATGATGTCGTTGGGGGCGTTCAGCTTCTTGCCCTCGCATTTGTCGGCCAGGACCGTAATGCGGCCATCGAGTTCCGTGCGGGTGACGCGGCGGGTGTCGTGTTCGCACGTCACAAGCCGGCCCTCGCGGTCGCGGGTGTTGCCGTTCGAATAGTTGGAAGGGGCGCGGAAGACGCTGACATGGCCGTCATCCTCGAGCCAGCGCATGATGCGGTTATTGGGGATGTCGCTCCAGAGCAGGTAGCCGCCGTCGCGGAAATAGACGGGCCCCTCGGCCCAGCGGAAGCCGGTGGCGATGCGCTCGATGGCGGCGTTGCCCTGCTGGGGAAAGCGCTTGTCGAGACGCTCGATGCGCGGGTCGGGGTAGCGGGTGCCGGGAAGGTGACCGAGGGGGAGGTCGGTGGGCATCTTGGCTCCTGTGTTACGGGAGGACCGCCTGGGCTTCGATCTCGACCTTGAGGGCCGGGTGGACGAGGGCGGAGACCTCGACCAGCGTCGAGGCGGGACGGTTGGCGCCGAAGTAGCGCTGGCGGACCGGGTTGATCCTGGCGCGGTCGGCGATGCTGGTCAGGAAGACCGTTACCTTCACGACACCCTCGGCGCTGGCGCCGGCGGCCTTGAGGCAGGCGTCGAGGTTGGCGATCGCAACCTCGAACTGTTCCACGACATCATCCGGGATGCTGTTGTCGGCGCGCATGCCGACGGTGCCGGAGACCCAGACCAGGCTGCCGGCTTTCGTCACATGGCAGTAATGGCTGACGGGGGTGGGCTGGCCGTCGAGCATCAGGCGTTCGATTGCGGGCATGGGGATGCTCCCTGTTCAGTTGTAGTAGCCGCGGCTTTTCAGGAAGTTCTCGGTCTCGACGGCGGCCGCGTCGAGGGCGGGCTTGGTGGCCATCTCGCCGGTGACGGACTGCACGATGCGGCGGGCGATGAACTCGCCGACGGCGTAGAACTCGGGGATCTGCGGGAAGGGGGTGCCGGAGGCCAGGCTGGCGGTCGCGGCGGGGTAGAAACGATTCTTCGTCTTCAGGTCGGCGTCGTTCAGCAGGGTGCGGCGGGGGACGAGGGTCAGGGCCGATGCTTCGCGCATGTTCGCCTCCGACGTGGCGGTGGCGACGATGCGGAACATCGTGTCGGGGTCCTGCTTGCTGAAGGCCGAGATGGCGTAGCCGTCGGCGCTGATGCGGGCGTGACCCTGCGGCGGCGCGGCCCAGTCGATCCTGCCGATGACGTGGGACTGCTTCGGGTCGTCCATCGCGTTGGCGCGGGTGGCCCATTGCAGGCCCATGGCGGCGAGGTCCTGCTGCAGGGCGATCATGCACTCGTCATTGGCGGCGGTGCTGAAGCCGCGCTGGGCGGAGCGGGTGGTGTCCTTCAATGCCTCGATGGCCTGGACGCCGCGGTCGGTGTTGAAGATCGGCTTCCAGGCGGCGTCGAACCAGCCGGGGCCAATGGTGCTCATGTACCAGTGCGCCTCATTCATGCAGGCGTCCACGGGCTTGAGGCAGCTTATCGTGCCGGCGCGCGTGGGGGTGTTGAAGGACTTTGCCAGCGCCTGGTACTCGGCGATGGTGGCCGGCGGCTGCTTGCCGGCAGCGTCGAATAGGTCCTTGCGATAGAACAGCATCATGACGTTGATGCCGGCGGGGAT
>DASQVN010000804.1:0-3246 GCA_035640755.1 Rhodopila sp. | reverse complement strand
CCCCGGCCGACTGCCCGACGAAGCGCAGGAACATGGTCGATGACGTCGCTGCACCCCGCTGCCGCCACGGCACCGACGCTTGCACCGAGACAATGAACGTCGTGCTGCAGAACCCCATCCCGATGCCCATGATGAACGACGCGACGGCGGCCCATCCCGGCCCATCCACCGGACGCAGCAACAGCAGCATCGCGCTCCCCGTCGCCAGCGCCACGCCACCCCACACGGCGGTCAGCCGATAGCTGGTGCGCGCCATGATGCGCGCGCTGACGATGCTGGCCAGCGCCCAGCTCACCGACATCGCGCCCAGCACCAGGCCGCCCGCGAGCGGGCTGCGCCCCATCGCCCCCTGCACATAGGTCGGCAGGAACGCCGAGACCCCCATCATCAGCGCCCCCGAAGTCCCGTTCCCCAGGCTGCCGATCACGATCACCCGGCTGCGCCACAGCTCCAACGGCAGCATCGGCTCGCTCGTCGAGCGTTCATGCAGGTACAGCACCACGAGCATCGCCACGCCCGCCGCCGATGCCCCAGCCAGCACGCCGCGCCCCAGGGAGCCGCCCTGCACCAGCGCGATCAGCAGCAGCGACGCGGCGACCAGCAACAGCAGCGAGCCCAACCAGTCGATCCGGTGCTGCCGCACCTTCACGTGCTCCCGGAAGAACAGCGCCAGCATCCCGATCGATGCCGCACCGATCGGGATGTTCACCCAGAACACCACCGACCAGCTCCAATGCTCGATCAGGAACGCCCCGAGCGACGGCCCGACCACGGCCGAGACCCCGAACACGCTTGACACCATGCCCTGCACCCGCGCCCGCTCGGTCGGCATGTAGATATCGCCCAGGATGGTTGACGTGATCGGCATGATGCCGCCCGCCCCGAACCCCTGCAGGGCGCGGAACGCGATCAGTGCAATCATGTTCCAGGCCAGCCCGCACAGGGTGGAGCCCGCCAGGAACAGGCCGGTGCCAACAAAGAACACGCGCTTGCGGCCATATAGGTCCGCCAGCCGGCCATAGACCGGAATGCTGACCGCCTGGGTCAGCAGATAGATGGTGAACACCCAACTGAATAGGTTGAAGCCGCCCAGGTCGCCCACCAGCGTCGGGATCGCCGTCGCGACGATCGAGCTTTCCACCGCCGCCATGAACGTCGCCATCAGGCAGGCGGCCAGCACCAGGCTGCGGCCGGCAGTATCTGCCTGCCCGCCTGCATGCGCCGTGGCCGACGGCTCGGTGCCCGCCCGCGCGCCCGCCCCGACGGGGCCAGCATCGTTCGGCATGTCGTTTCCTCCGCTTTCCGCCATAGTCGTACGCCGCGCGCGGTTCGGCAACCAACCCGCGCTCCAACCGCTTCCGTGCTACGACACTGCAGCTGCAACGGGCGTGCATGACAGACCTGAAACGAACGGGCAGGAGCCGGACGGCATGAAGCGCCTTGCCATCGCGCTCGCGGTGCTGGCCATCGCCGCGGTTGCCGGATGCATCGCCTGGGCGTGGCAGCCGGCCATCGCGCCGATCCCCCGTCCGCCGCGCAACAGCTTTTCCCAGGAGCGGATCGCCCGCGGCGCCGAGCTCGCCGCCCTCGGCGATTGTGCGGTCTGCCACACGGCACAGGGTGGCCGTCCCTATGCCGGGGGACGCGGCGTGCCCACCCCGTTCGGTATCATCTATGCCACGAACATCACCCCCGACCCCGATACCGGAATTGGCACCTGGTCCGAGGCCGCCTTCCGCCGAACCATGCGCGACGGGATTTCCCGTAACGGCACGCACCTCTATCCGGTACTGCCCTACCCGCACTTTACCCGTGCCACCGATGCCGACATTGCGGCCCTGTACGCCTTCCTGATGACCCGCACCCCGGTGCGTGCCGAGGCTCCGCCGAACCGCCTGCCATTCCTCCTCCGGCCCCGGATCCTGCTGGCCGTCTGGAACGTGCTGTTCCTGCGCCCCGGCCCCTGGCAGCCCGACCCGTCACACGATGCCCAATGGAACCGCGGCGCCTATCTGGTGGAGGCGGTCGGCCATTGCGGCGCCTGCCACAGCCCGCACAACGTCCTGGGCGCCGAACAAGCCGACAGGCGCCTGGGCGGCGGCCGCGCCGAGGGCTGGTACGCACCGCCCCTGCAGGCCTCATCCCCCGCCGCCGCCCCCTGGACCCAGGCGGCGCTGGCCACCTACCTGCGGACCGGCATGCATCCCGAGCACAGCGCCGCCGCCGGCCCCATGACGGACGTCACCGAGCAGCTCGCGCAGGTCCCCCAGGGCGATATCGAGGCAATCGCCGCCTACATCGCCTCCCTGATGCCGAAGACCCAGTCTTCCCCACCGAAATTCGCCGCCGCATCCCCGCCCGATGACCCCGGCCGCACGCTGTTCGAAGGCGCCTGCGCCGGCTGCCATGCCCCGGATGCGCCGATGATGCGGAGCGGCGCCCCGTCCCTCGCGCTTAGCACTGCCGTCAACGCCCCGACGCCCCTCGGGGTCATCCAGGTCATCCTCAACGGCATCCCGTGGCGGGAGGGCAAGGCCGCGCCCTACATGCCCGGCTTCGCCGCAGCGTTCAGCGATGAGCAGATCGCCGCCATCGCGACCTATATCCGCGCCGCCTACACCGACAAGCCGGCCTGGACCGACCTCCCGAACCAGGTCGGCCAGGCAAGGCAGGGAGAAGGCTGATGATCCGCCTGCACATCAACGGCCACGACCATCAGGTCGACGCCGACCCCGACACCCCCCTGCTCTACGTCCTGCGTGACGAGCTTGGCCTGAACGGCGCCAAGTATGGCTGCGGCCTGGGCCAGTGCGGCGCCTGCACGGTGATCGCCGACGGCCAGGCAGTGTTTTCCTGCCTCACCCCCATCGCCGCCCTGCCCGGCCGCCCGATCCGCACCATCGAGGGCCTTGGCACACCGGACAACCCCAACCCGGTGCAGCGCGCCTTCATCGACGAACAGGCCGCGCAGTGCGGCTACTGCATTGCCGGCATGGTGATGCGCGCCCAGGCGCTGCTGGAGCACAACCCGAGCCCATCCGACCAGGAAATCCGCAACGCCCTGGCCGTGAACCTGTGTCGCTGCGGCACCCATATGCGCATTCTGGCTGCCGTGAAACGCGCCGCCGCAGCGATGGGGAGGGCCGAGCGATGACCCTTTCCCGCCGCACGCTGTTGGCCGCCGGCGGCGGCCTGCTGGTCTCCTTCCGCCTGCACGCGGCCGAACAGGGCGGCACCCCGCCTTCC
>DASQVN010000803.1:0-2340 GCA_035640755.1 Rhodopila sp. | reverse complement strand
CGAGCATGGCGGGCTCTCCGCGCTGGGCCGCGCGGCGATCGCGGCGATGAACCGGGTCGGCATGCTGATCGATGTGGCGCATACCTCGCGCGACGCGATGGTGCAGGCAGCCGAGGAATCCCGCTCCCCCATCGTCTCGACCCATTCCTGTGTCAGTGCGCTGTGCGATCATTCACGCAACATGACGGACTGGCAGCTTGATGTCATTCGTGACGTCGGCGGCGTGGTCCAGATCACCGCTGTCGCCGGCTTCATCAAGCCGAACGCAAAGCCCGAGGACGTGACCGTCGCCGACTACTGCGACCACATCGACCATG
This sequence comes from Rhodopila sp., assembly GCA_035640755.1. Classification (GTDB taxonomy): domain Bacteria; phylum Pseudomonadota; class Alphaproteobacteria; order Acetobacterales; family Acetobacteraceae; genus Rhodopila. The sequence goes on along the minus strand of DASQVN010000803.1, from coordinate 2,023 downwards.
CGGTGCGCCGCATCGGCATCGATCATGTCGGCATCTCGTCGGATTTCGACGGCGGCGGCGGGTTCAGCGACTGGCAGGATGCGTCGCAGAACGCCAATGTCACCAGCGAACTCGTGCGGCGCGGCTACGACCGCGGGGCCCTTGAAAAGCTCTGGGGCGGCAACTTCCTGCGCTGCATGCGAAAAGCGGAGGAGATTGCCGGCTGATGCGTACTGTCACGCTGCCGCGCGGAGAGATGGTTCCGGCCCTGGGCCAGGGCACATGGTACATGGGCGAGGACCGCGCCCAGGCGAGGCAGGAGGCCGATGCCCTCCGTCTCGGCATCGACCTCGGCATGACCTTGATCGACACGGCCGAGATGTACGCGTCGGGCGGCGCCGAAACGGTCGTCGCCCAGGCGGTCGCCGGGCAGCGCGACAAGGTGTTCATCGTCAGCAAGGTGCTGCCGAGCAACGCCTCCCGCGCGGGCACTGTCGCCGCCTGCGAGCGGAGCCTGAAGCGCCTCGGCACCGACCGCATCGACCTCTACCTGCTGCACTGGCGCGGCGGACATCCGCTGGCCGATACCGTCGCGGCATTCGAATCCCTGCATGCCGCCGGAAAGATCCGCTACTGGGGCGTATCAAACCTCGACGTGGACGACATGGAGGAACTGGTCGGCGTGCCCGGCGGAACCGCCTGCGCCGCCGACCAGGTGCTGTACCACCCCGACAGCCGCGGCATCGAGCACGATCTGCTGCCCTGGTGCGCGAAGCATAACATGCCGGTGATGGCATACTCCCCGCTGGGGCACACCGTGCGCCGCCTGCTGGGCTCACCCGCACTACGGACGGTGGCCAGCCGACACAATACCACCCCGGCGCAGGTGGCAATCGCCTGGGGCATGCGGCACGGGCATGTCATCTCCATCCCCAAAGCGGCCGATCCGGCGCACGTCCGTGAAAATGCCGGCGCCGCCGATCTGACATTGACCGAGGAGGACCTGCAGGAGATCGACGCCGCCCATCCGCCGCCCAGGGGCAAGCGGCCGCTGGATCTCCTGTGATCGAACCCCCGCGTCTGATCGAACCCCCGCGTCGCCTGGAGCGGGATGAATTTAGAGTGATGTCCATACGGCATGCCAGCATGATCCTGCATGGACATCGAATTCGACAGCACCAAGGATGAGATCAATCGGCAGAAGCACAATCTGCCCCTGGCCTTCGGTGCGGTGGTGTTGGCGAACAAGGTCGGTGAGGTCGAGGATACGCGCAGGGACTACGGCGAAAGGCGCATGAAAACCTATGCAGGGTCAACGGCCTCTGGTTTGAATGTGGCTACACGGTGCGCGGTGGCGTCGTGCACATATTCACAGTCCATCGGGTCAGAGCAAACGAGGTGCGGAAGTGGCTCAGCCGGTGAAACCACCATCGTCCAAACGGGTCGGCACGCAACCAAAGCGCAGCCAGGTCGTGCGGATCATGGCAACCCCGAAGCAACTGAAAGAGGTTGAGCAATCGGTGGACTGGAACCGGGTGCGCAGCATGTCTGACACCGAGATCGCGGCAGGGATCGCGGCTGATCCCGATGCGTCGCCGATGACGGATGCGCAGGGCATGGCGATCCGGCTGCAGGCGCTGCGCAAGCGGCTTGGCCTCTCCCAACCGGAGTTCGCGGAACGCTACCACATCCCACTCGGCACGCTGCGAGATTGGGAGCAGGCGAGGCGGCAGCCAGACCGGGCGGCCTGGGCGTATCTCCTCGTCATAGAGCATCGGCCTGATATAGTCACCGAGGCGCTGGAGAAGGCATAGCCCGGTTGCGCCGCAGCCGATCCCGCCTACTCCTCCCCGACGATCGGATTGCGCAGCACACCGATGCCGCTGATCTCCACCTCAATGGTGTCGCCTGGCTTCATCCACAACGGCGGTGTCTGATACGCTCCCACTCCGCCGGTCGTGCCGGTGGCGATCACGTCTCCCGTCTCAAGCTGCGTGAACGTCGAGCAGTATTCGATCAGCGCCGGTATATCGAAGCACAGGTC
>DASQVN010000802.1:0-5710 GCA_035640755.1 Rhodopila sp. | reverse complement strand
CACGGGCGTGGTGTCGCGGCTGCTGCTGGCGGCGGGGGTGGCGAGCACGGTGGTGGGGGGCGTGATGTGTGCGCGGCAGCGGCATCTGAAGCGGCTTCTGGCGTTCTCCACGATCAGCCATGTCGGGGTCATGCTGATCGGCGCCGCGCTGCTGTCGGCCGACGGGACCGCGGGGCTGATGACGTACCTGATCGGGCATGGGCTGGTGAAGGGCGCGCTGTTCATGACCGCGGGCATGCTGCTGGCGCTGCTGCACGGGGTGGATGAACTGGGGCTGCGTGGGCGGGGCAGGCCGATCTGGCCGGCCGGGGCGGCAATGGCGGTCGGCGGCGTGCTGCTGGGTGGTGCGCCGGTCGGAATCATGGATGCAGGATCGCATCTGCTGGACGCGGCGGCCTCGGCGGCCGGGCATGAATGGGTGCTGCCGGTCATGCTGGCCGGCTCGGCGCTGACCGGCGGGGCGGTGTTGCGGGTGGTGGGACGGGTGTTCCTCGGGTTCGGGCAGACGGCGGGCGAGGAAGAGCAGGAGCCGACCGAGGCGGAGGAGGAGTCGACGCGGCCGCTCTGGCTGATGATGTCGCCCTGCCTGGTGCTGCTGGCCGGTGCGCTAGCAGGCGGGCGCATGACGGGCGATGTTCTGCTGCGGGCGGCGCCCCAGTTCATGCATCCGGATCAGCCACCGATGGCGCCCCCGTATCCGGCGGAGCTGCATCCGCTCGGGCCGTGGATCGCGGTCGCGGCGGCCGTGGCGCTGGCGGCGTGGGACCTGGGGCGGCGGCACGTGCCGCGCAGGCTGCTGGGGATGGTCGATGCACTGACGCGGGCGTTCCGGCCGCTCGATGCCGCCCACAGCGGGGTGGTCGGGGATTACGTCGCCTGGATGGTGCTCGGGCTGGGAATTTTCGCGATCGTGCTGCTGGTCGGGTAGGCACCCGACCAACGTGGCGCCAAGGCGGCGTTATTCGATCGCCGCCGCCGACCTGGCCAGTTCGCGAAGGACGAATTTCTGGATCTTGCCGGTCGAGGTCTTGGGAATCTCCTGGAACACGAACGTCTTGGGCACCTTGAAGCGGGCCATGTGCTGGCGGCAGAAGTCGCGCAGTTCCTCGGCAGTAACGGTTGAGCCGGGTTTCAGCTCGATGAAGGCGCAGGGCGTTTCGCCCCATTTCTCATCGGGCTGGGCGACGACGGCGGCGCTGAGCACGGCGGGGTGGCGGTAGAGGGTTTCCTCGACCTCCAGCGAAGAAATGTTCTCCCCGCCGGAGATGATGATGTCCTTCGAGCGGTCACGGATCTTGGCGTAGCCGTCGGGCTGCATCACCGCGAGGTCGCCGGTGTGGAACCAGCCGCCGGCGAAGGCCTTCCCGGTGGCGTCCGGGTTCTTCAGGTAGCCCTTCATGGTGATGTTGCCGCGGAACATGATCTCGCCCATCGTTTCGCCGTCCCACGGCACCGGCTGCATGGTCTCGGGGTCGAGCACGGCCATGGCCTCCTGCAACGGGGTGCGGACGCCCTGGCGGCCGTTGCGTTCGGCGCGCTGGTCGATCGGCAGGAAGGCCCAGCTCTCCTGCTTCGCGCAGACGCTGGCGGGGCCGTAGACCTCGGTCAGGCCATACACGTGGGTCAGGTCGATGCCGATGCGGTCGGCGCCCTCGATGATCGCGGCGGGCGGGGCGGCGCCGGCGACCTGGCCGGCGATGCGGTGGTTGATGCCGGCGCGCCATGCCTCGGGCGCGTTGATCAGCATGCCATAGACGATCGGCGCGCCGCACATGTGGGTGACATGATTGTCGCGGATGGCATCGAGCACGGCCTTGGCTTCCACCCGGCGGAGGCAGACATTGACCCCGGCCCGTTCAGCGACGGTCCAGGGAAAGCACCAGCCGTTGCAGTGGAACATCGGCAGGGTCCAGAGATACACCGCATGGTGCGGCATGCCCCAGTTCAGGATGTTGCTGACCGCGTTCAGATGGGCGCCGCGATGGTGATACACGACGCCCTTCGGGTCCCCCGTGGTGCCGGAGGTGTAGTTCAGCGCGATCGCGTCCCATTCATCGGCGGGCGGCCGCCAGGCGTACTCGGGGTCGCCCTCGGCCAGGAACGCCTCGTATTCGATCTCGCCCAGCAGCTTGCCGTCCGGGTGGGCCGGGTCGGCGATGTCGATGACGATGGGCTTCCGGTCCAGCAGCGACAGGGCGGTCTCGATGGCGGGCGAGAACTCCCTGTCGGTGATCAGCACCTTGGCGCCGCCGTGGCGCAGCATGAACGCGAGGGTTTCGCCGTCGAGCCGCGTGTTCAGCGTGTTGACCACGCCGCCGCACATCGGCACGCCGAACGCAGCCTCATACATCGGGGGGGTGTTGGGGGCCATGATGGCGACGACGTCGTTCTTGCCGATGCCGCGGCGCGCGAGGGCGGAGGCGAGGCGGCGGCAGCGCGCGTAGGTCTGCTTCCAGGTGGTGCGCGTGGCGCCGTACACGACGGCCGGCAGGTCGGGATAGACGTAGGCGGCACGCTCGATGAACGTCAGCGGGGTCAGTGGCGCGTAGTTGGCCTGGACCTTCGGCAGATCGTCGAACGGGCTATGGGCGGTCATGGCGGCACCTCTCCCCTACGGTACTTCAACCTGCGGACATACCGCCCTGCCCCGCTGGCCGCAATCGGGGGGATGTTCCGAGGGGGTCTGGCCAGGGGGTTTATGCCGGGGCGGCGGCGGGTTCCGGCGGGGCTGGCTGGGGCGTGGGCGAGGCGCCGATCTGCAGGACAGTGTCGGCGCCGTGCATCATTTCCGGCCGGTGGGCGACGCTGATCCGGGTGATGTTGAGCTGACGCAGGCGCTCGTTGATCTCGCGTTCCTTGGCGACGTCGAGATGCGCCGTGCCTTCGTCGAGGAACAGGATGCGCGGTTGCTTGTACAGCGCGCGGGCGAGCAGCACGCGCTGCTTCTGCCCGCCGGACAAGGAGCTGCCCATGTCGCCGATCAGGCTGGAGTAGCCCATCGGCATGGCCATGATCTCATCATGCACGCCGGCCATCTGGGCGCAGGCGATCATGCGGTCATTGTCGTAGCGTGGGTCGAAGAAGCTGATGTTCTCGGCGATCGAGCCGGACAGCAACTGGTCTTCCTGCATCACCGCGCCGACCTGTTCGCGGTACTCACGCACGCCCAGGGTCTGCAGCGGAACGCCGTCGATCAGCACCTCTCCGCTGGTGGGTTCGAGCAGGCCGAGCATGATCTTGAGCAGGGTGGTCTTGCCGCCGCCGGAGGCGCCCATGATGTTGACGAAGGCACCGGCACTGACCTTGAAGCTGACGTTTTCCAGCACGAAGCGTTCTGTCTCCGCGTAGCGGAAGGAGACGTTGCGCAGCTCGATCTCGCCGTGGATCTGGGTGCCGCCCAGCAGCGGGCGGTCGTGGCCGGGCTCCTGCGGGTTGAGCGCGATGTCGGCGATGCGTTCGAGGTGCAGGTCGAGCAGGCGGAACTCGAGCAGCTTCTCCACCAGCGTGGCGGACTTTTCGGTGAAGCTGAGCTTGTACGCCATGAAGGCGAAGATCATGCCGACCGTCAGCTCATTGTTCAGCGCGAGCGTGGCGGCGAGCCAGACGGTGAGGATGTTCTCGAAGCCGAAGATGGCCTTGTTCATGGTGCCGAAATGCACCAATGCGCGGCCCTTGCGGATGTTGGCGTTCACCGTGTCGGCGTGCAGGTTGAACCACTGGCTTTCGCGGTCGGTCTCACGGTTGAACAGCTTGATGCTCTGAACCGCGCGGGCGCTCTCGATGAAGTTAGTGTTTTCCTGCGCCTGCGCGCGGATATAGGCCTCATTCAGCACGCGGAAGCGCCGATAGGTGATCAGCCGCAGGACGACGTAGAGTGTCAGCGCGCCCATGACGATCAGCGCCAGCCTCGCACTGTAGAGGAAGATCATGGTGACGGTGGCGATCGCCATGATGCCGTCGATCGCGGCGAGGATCAGCCCCTCGGCGAGGACATTGCGGATCGGCTCGATCGACTGGAAGCGCGACAGCACGTCGCCGATATGTCGTTTCTCGAAAAAACTGAGCGGCAGGCGCAGCAGATGATGGAACAGGCGCGCGCCCATGTGGAAGTGCACGGCGTTCTGCACGACAAGCGCGATGTGCGAGCGCAGCGTGTAGGCCGCGACGTTGATCGCCGCCAGCAGGGCGAACCCGAGCGCGAGCGTGGTCATGAGCGTGGCGTCGCCGCGGGCAATGACCTCATCGACCATGAGCTGCATGTAGAACGGCGCGGCGATCACCAAAAGCTCCAGGATCACCGAGAGGGCGAAGATCTGCAGCAGCGGCGAGCCCATGCCGCTGAGGTGGCCCCAAAATGCGCGGAACGGCAGGCGGGCGCGTTCGTTCTTCGGGGTGAAGCCCTCGGTCGGCGTGAGTTCGAGCGCGACGCCGGTCAGGTGCTTGGAGGCTTCCGCCAGCGTATAGCTCTTCACGCCGAGTGCGGGGTCATGCACCACGACCGCTCGGCTGCTGGCCGATTTCAGCACGACGAAGTGGTTCATGTCCCAGTGCACGATGGCCGGCAGCGTCAGCAGCCTGATGTCGTGCAGCTCGAACCTGAGCGGGCGGCAGGCCAGGTGCATCTGGTTGGCGACCTGGATCAGCCCGCGCATTGTCACGCCCTTGAGTGACACCGGGTGGCGGCGGCGGAGCGTGTTCAGATCCAGCCGGTGGCCGTGATAGGAGGCCACCATGGCGAGGCAGGCGAGGCCGCACTCCGCCGCCTCGGTCTGCAGGATGCTGGGCAGGCGGGAGCGGCCGCCGACGTCAAGCAGGCTCAAGATCATCCGTCGATCCTCAGGTGGCGCAGCGGCGAGAAGATCCAGTCAACGAGCGTGCGCTTCTCCAGCACGATATCGGCGCGCAGCGACATGTCGGGCTGCAGCGGGACCTTCTTGCCGTTCGCGGTGATGTCGGGCCGGTCGAGCGTGACGACGGCGGTGTAGGCAGGCTCATGCAGGGTGATCGGCGCGTCGCCCTCGACATCCGAGGGCAGCAGGACGGACTGCGACACCTGGGTGATCCTGCCGTGGTAGGTGCCGAAGCGCTGATACGGGAACGCATCGAACAGCAGTCGGACATCCTGCCCCTTCTCGACAAAACCGATGGCCCGCACCGGAATATACAGCTCGGCCTGCAGCGGGCTGTCGGCCGGAACGATCTGGAGCTGCAGGCGGCGCGGGTCGGCATGCGCGCCGACCACGGCCTGCAGCAGCGCGACACGGCCGGCGACGGGGGCGCGGACGACATAGCCGCTGCGCCCCGTGATGTCGGAGATGCGCTGTTCGGTTGCGGCGAGTTCGGAGCGCAGGCCCTGCAGCTTCTCGGTCTGGGTGAAGGGAATCTGCTGCAGGGCGAAGCGGGCGTTCGCCAGCTCACCCTGGCGGGTGACGATCTGCTGGTTGAGCGAGATGAGCTGCTGCTGCTGTTCGAGCAACGCTTCCTCGCGATGGTGCTGGTCGAGTTCGGAGACCAGGCCCTTGGCGCGGAGGCTGGCGCCGGCGCAGCGTGTTCAGATCCAGCCGGTGGCCGTGATAGGAGGCGACCATGGCGAGGCAGGCGAGGCCGCACTCCGCCGCCTCGGTCTGCAGGATGCTGGGCAGGCGGGAGCGGCCGCCGACGTCAAGCAGGCTCAAGATCATCCGTCGATCCTCAGGTGGCGCAGCGGCGA
>DASQVN010000801.1:0-4003 GCA_035640755.1 Rhodopila sp. | reverse complement strand
ACGTTGTCGTTCTTCGGCGCTGACCGGCGTGGCGGTGTTCCTCTATGACCCGGTGCATGCGGGTGCATTTCGAGGATCGGCCCAGGTTTTGCCAGTCAGGTTTTGCCAACCAGGTTTCGCCAGTCAGGCAGGTGCCGTGTGTTGTCGGCGCCATGCCGCGTCCAGGCTCCAGGGGCCAGGTCCGGCGAAGGCCAGATACAGGAAGATGAAGCTGTAGAGGGCCGCGGCATCGCCGCCATTCAGGACCGGGAAGAACGAGCGGGGCGCGTGCACCATGAAGTAGCCGATTGCCATTTCGCCGGAGAGCAGGACAGCGACCGGGCGGGTGAACAGGCCCAGCAGTACGAGCAGGCCGCCCAGGAATTCGAGCACCCCGGCAAACCACAGCAGGCTCAGAAAACCCGGCCCGGGCGCGGTGCGCGGGGGGAACCCGAACAGCTTCTGCATGCCATGTTCCATGAAGAACAGGGCGACGACGATGCGGAGCAGGCTCAGCAGTCGCGGCGTCCAGACATCCAGCATCATGGTTCGTTCTGACACGTTCCTCCTCCCAATGCATAACGGCACCGCCTTGCATCTCGGTAGGCGCCTCGGTGGATAACGCCTGGCGGCCGTCCGTTATTCCCTTCGATCACGCTGGCTGCCATAGAGTGGGCCGCCGATCGCGCGGTATTTTTCGGACCATGGAATAAAACAGGCCGCTCATCCGTCCTTGCGTGCAGAAGATGCGGCCGAACGGGGGATCTTCCAGGATGCGCTGCCGGCTCACGAGACGAACGTATGGGCTATCGATGGTCAATCCAGCGTCCTTTCCGCTGTCCTGAGGACGGCCCGGCATGCTCTCGAAAATCGAGGACTGCATCCCGGCGCTCCGGCGCTACGCCCTGGCGCTGCTGCGTGATCGCCAAGACGCCGATGACCTGGTGCACGACTGCCTGGTGCGCGCCCTCGACAAGCTGCACACCCGCCGCGACGACGTCAATATCCGGGCCTGGCTGTTCGCCATCATGCACAACCGGTTTGTCAGCCAGCGGCGCCGCGCCAAGGCGCAACCGGATACCGAGACGCTCGAGGAACCTGACCATGGGGCTATCCATGCCGCGCCGGGAAATCAGGAGGATCGGCTGCGATGGAAGGAGTTGCTGCGGGTGTTGAACAGCCTGCCGGAGGACCAGCGTGCCGTTATCCTCCTCGTGTCGGTTGAGGATCTCAGCTACGCCGAGGCGGCCAGGGTCCTGGGCGTGCCGATCGGCACCGTGATGTCGCGTCTCGCCCGCGGACGGGAGCGCATGCGCCAGTTGATGCAGGAGAAGGGGCGGCCGCCCCTGCGGAGGATCAAATGACCGGCCCCGGGCGCCCGATCGCCGAGGAGGACCTGCACGCCTATGTCGATGGGCTGCTGGATGCGGAGCGGCGTGCTGCCGTCGAACGCTATCTTCAGTCCAACGCGGAGGCGGCCGAACGGGTCGCGGCCTATGCGGCGCAGCGTCAGGAGCTGTGCGCCGCCCTGGCGGTGCGGGCCCGTGACCCGATCCCGCCCAACCTGAACCTGGCCCGCCTGCTGGAGGAGCGGCTGCGCCGCCGCCGCAGACCCTGGCGGGCCGCCGCTGCCATCCTGCTTGCCGTGGGTCTGGGCGCTGGGGCCGGATGGTTCGTCGGACAACGCCCGCCCACCGGCGTTGCGGCGATCGCCCGAGAGGCGGCCATGAGCTACGCCGTCTATGCCGCCGACAAGCGGCGGCCGGTCGAGGTCTGGGCGACGCAGAAGGAGGACCTGACGCGATGGCTCAGTAATCGGCTGAACAGACCGGTCTCCCCGCCTGACCTGTCGAGCCTACAATACCAGCTCCTGGGCGGCAGGCTGGTTGCGACCTCGCACGGCCCCGCGGCATTGTTCATGTATGAGAACCCGCGCGGCGTGCGCCTCGCCATCTATGTGCGTCCCATGTCGGGCGGAGAGACAACCCCGATCAGGGCGACGGACGTCAACAACGTTGACGGCTGCACCTGGATCGAGCGGGGCATCGGGTATTCGTTGATGGCTGCGGAACCCTATGACAAGCTCGAGGAGCTTGCCCGCCTGGCGAGGCACGAGTTGCAGTCACCGAGCTGACCAACGGCGCAATGGGGCACGGGTTTCGTCCTGGTGCATCGGTATGGAGACGACCAACGGTTCCGGTGCCGTTGCCTGCACCGATCTGCTGTTGTTCCGCGACGTTCCGTCCGACAGGCCACCACGGGCTCGGGCATCTCCAGGCACGACGACGACCCGCTGCGTGTGCCATTCATGAAAATTTTGTTTCTGCGGGAATAATCTACCGGATCAGGCGTCGATCAAGGCGAGACGCGGGAATACCGCGGCTCGGCCGCTGAAGCATTGTCCGCCCCGATGATCCGCTCATCGGAAACCACCCGGATCGTGCGGCGCGCCAAGAGCGAGAAGTTCGCACAGGGGAGGCAAACGTGACGTCAGAGCCGGGACAGTTCCCGCACCACTTTGGCCATCATCATGAGCCGCAGAATACGACAGTCTATACGCAGACCAACCTGGTATCGGACGGGTCGGTAGCTGCGACGACCATCTCGAGCAATCTCATCAATCCGTGGGGCATCTCGCACAGCCCGACCGGGCCGTTCTGGGTGTCGGACAATGGTACCGGCCTGGCGACCATCTATGACGGCGCGGGGAACCCTATCCAGGTCGCCGGACAGGATGCGATCACCATCGCCGCGCCGACGGGCGTGGACACAGCAGCGCCGACCGGGCAGGTTTTCAACATCGCAGGCTCGGGGTTCGACATCACCGCGAACGGCATGACGGCGCCGTCGGTTTTCCTGTTCGCGACCGAGGACGGGACGATCTCCGGCTGGGCGCCGACCGTGGACCCCAAAAGTTCCGTGATCGCCGTTGACAATTCGAACGGCGGCAATGGCGCGGTCTACAAGGGGCTCGCCATCGGCACGACCGGCCAGGGCACGTTTCTCTACGCGGCGAACTTCGGCAACGGCACGGTCGATGTGTTCGACAGCAACTTCAAGCAGGTGAACAGCTTCACCGATCCCAACCTGCCGCCCGGCTACGCGCCGTTCAACGTCCAGGTGCTCGACAACAAGCTGTATGTGAGCTTCGCCCTGCAAAACGCGGCCAAGCATGACGATGTGGCCGGTCCCGGGCACGGGTTTGTCGATGCATTCGACCTGAACGGCAACATGCTGGACCGGTTGGCCTCACGCGGGGTGCTGAATTCGCCGTGGGGACTCGACATCGCGCCCAAGGGGTTCGGCCAGTTCTCGGGCGACCTGCTGGTCGGGAACTTCGGTGACGGCACGATCGATGCCTTCGACCCGAAGACCGACAAATTCCTCGGCCAGTTGCTGGGCAGCGACGGTAATCCACTCCAAATCCAGGACCTCTGGGCCCTGACCAACGGGACCGGCTCCCAGGGGACCAACCCGAGCGCGGTCTACTTCACGGCGGGCGGGCAGGACGAGCAGCACGGGTTATTCGGCAGCCTGGCGGCGACAGGCGACCTGTCCCAGTCGTCCTCAACCATGTCTGCGTATATGCATCCGTAGCCGCCACCAGGGTGGCGGCCGACACCGCCAGGCATGCTTGTATCGAGATCATCACCTCGTGGCTCCCCGTGCGGGCCATGGGGAAGGAGAAACGTTGTGCGTCCAGAACCGATGCCATTACTTGTCGACACGGCCCCGAATGACCGCGTTCAGCGGTCACATGGGCCGGTCGAAACCGACAACCGATGCCGCTGGCCTTCCATTGCTCGTTCCCTTGCCGGGTCCGTATCCATGGTTGGAAACGTGACGGTGGGTGACGGCCTCCCCTTCAATACTGCGGTGGTTTGCCGAAACGGTGCAGAAACGTTCCTTTATGTGGCGAACTTCAGCGACGGCACGGTTGATGTGTTCGACGGCTACAGCAGGCAGGTCAGCAGCTTCACCGACCCGAGCCTGCCGCGTAGCTATGCGCCGTTTGATCTCCAGC
>DASQVN010000800.1:0-2875 GCA_035640755.1 Rhodopila sp. | reverse complement strand
GGTGTGGGAGGTGGATATTGTTTTGATTCAACACAGAGGGCGCGGAGGTAGCGGAGGTAGCGGAGGGCGCGGAGATGTTCGGGACCAGGTGACGGCCGCGGGTCGCGGCTGGGCGTGAGGCTTTGTAGATGATGGGTGCGGCTGTTGACGCCATGGATGGGCGGCTCGGCGGCTCGGGGGTGGGCCATGACGGAGGGGGCGCGTGAAAGATGGTGTCTGCGGCCTCTGTTTCTGTGCGATCTCTGCGTTGAATCCAAAGTGACGTCCCTCGGCACAAGCGCCAGGGTGGGCGTGATGGTGCCGCAGGGGGAGACGGGCGATGCTGATCGTGTTTGGCGGATTGTCCGGCACGGGCAAGACGACGATCTCACGGGCGCTGGTGGCGCGATGCTCGGCCGTCTTTCTGCGCGTCGATGTCATCGAGCAGGCGATACGGTTGGCCGGTGTTCTGGCCGGGGATGTGGGTCCGGCAGGCTATGTCGTGGCCAACGCGCTGGCGGCTTCCAACCTCGCGAACGGCCGAATGGTGATCGCCGATTGCGTCAACCCGGTCAGCGAGAGCCGCGGGGGATGGCGGCAGACGGCGGCCAAGGCACAGGTGCGGCTGATCGAGGTCGAGGTCATCTGCTCCGATCCGGTCGAGCACCGGCGTCGGGTGGAGGGACGAGAGGCTGATATCGACGGGCTCGTGCTGCCGAGGTGGCAGGATGTGCTGAACCGGCGGTACGACGCGTGGCCGGAGGCGCACATGGTTGTTGATACGGCCTGCCTCGGGCCGGAGGAGGCGGTGGGGCTGGTCGAAGGGTGGATGAGACCCTGATCCGGGAGGGCGGCTGCATCGCGTCATGATCCGCGACGGCGGACCATCCACGACTTGCGGAGTTTGCATCGAGCAAAGACGTGGATGGTAGCCCTGCGGCCACCATGACGGCTTCAGGCCAGAGGGCCATGATGGAGGGAGGGGGTGCCCGCGTTTACCGCTGGGTCGGGGGCTCGCCGATCGGGGGGAGCTGTTCGGTCAGGCCGGCGAGGACCTCGGCGATGTGGCGGGCGCGGATGGGATGGCCTTCGCGCCGCAGGCGGCCGGCGATGTTGAGCAGGCAGCCCAGGTCGCCGGCGAGCACGGTGTCGGCGCCGGTGGCGGCGATGTCGCGGGTCTTGTCGGAGACCATGCGCAGCGAAATCTCGGGGTATTTGACGCAGAAGGTGCCGCCGAAGCCGCAGCAGATCTCGGGTTCGGTCATCTCGACCAGGGTGGCGCCGGCGGCCAGCAGCAGGTCGCGGGGCTGCGCCTTCACCCCCATCTCCCGCAGGCCGGAGCAACTGTCGTGGTAGGTGACCTTGCGGGGGAAGGGGGCGACGTCGCGCAGGCCCATGATGTCGGTGAGGAAGCTGACCAGCTCATGCACGCGGGCGGCCATGGCGTCGGCACTGGCGCGGAGGTTGGGGTCATCGTCGAACAGATGCGGCAGGTGGTGGCGCAGCATACCGGCGCATGATCCTGAGGGGGCGACGATGTAGTCGTAGCCGCGGAACGCCTCGATGATGCCGACGGCGAGGTCACGGGCCGTCCTGCGGTCGCCGGAGTTGTAGGCGGGCTGGCCGCAGCAGGTCTGGGCGCGCGGCACCTCGACCTGGCAGCCGGCGCGCTGCAGCAGCCGGATGGCAGCGAAGCCGACCGAGGGACGATGGAGGTCCACCAAGCAGGTCACGAACAGGCCCACCCGGGGTGTCGTACTGCTCATGTGTGCGGAAACCTCAGCCGCTGCGCGCTGCCACCAGGCGCCAGCTTGGATCCTGCTGGGACAGGTCCCGCTCGAACGTCCAGATGTCGGTGATTTCCGTCACCGCATCGGTGCCCGTCAAGAGGCGGCCGTCCCGGTCCTTGGTGTAGCTGACCTGGTCGGAGACGATGCGCGCGGTGACGGTGCCGATCGGGCCCTGCAGGGCGGCGTCGTCGATACCGAGGTGCTGGATCGACCGGATCTCGGAAACCTGCGTCTCACCGGCGCGGTCGCGGTCGGTGATCGCCTGGTCGAACGCGCGGTATGTCTCACCCGAGAGCAGGGGGCGCAGGGCGGTGCGGTCGCCGGACGCGAAGGCGGCGACGATCATGCGGAAGGCCTGATCGGCGCCGGCGAGGAACCGGTTGGGGTCGAAGCTGGGGTCGAACTGGCGCATCTGCATCAGCACCTGGCCGGCCGGCGAACCGGGCGGGGGGAGGCTGCGGGAGGCCGGCGGGGCGGCGGGGGCGGGCGGCGGCTCTGCCCGGCCCTCGATGATCGGGGGCTTGGCGGGGCGCGGCGGCTGGACGGGCGGGGCCTGACGTTCGAACCCGGTGCGGCGGCCGAGGATGCTGCGGAGCCGCAGGACAAGGAAGACCGCGATCATCCCGAACAAGATCAGATCGATCGGAAAACCGTTCCCGAGTTCCATGCGAAAACCTCCATCAGACCCACAGATAGGGCCGAGGGACGCACAAGACAAACACTGCCGAGCCATTTCCGGCAAAAACTTGCCATTCGTTCCTGCAACAAGCTAACAGCACGCCATGATCCTGCTGCGCCATGGCCAGAGCGAGTTCAACCTGCATTTCGGCGCGACTCGCCGTGATCCGGGCATCATCGATCCCAGGCTGACCGAGCTTGGGCATGCGCAGGCCGCGGAGGCGGCCGATCAGCTCCGCGGGCAGGACATACGCCGGATCATCGCCAGCCCCTATACGCGGGCGCTGGAGACGGCCCGCCCGGTGGCGGCCGCGCTCGGTCTGCCGATCACTGTCGAGCCGATCGTGCGGGAGCGGTATGCCTTTGCCTGCGATATCGGCACAGCCCGGCTGGAGCTGGAACGATGCTGGCCCGAGCACGATTTTTCC
>DASQVN010000799.1:0-4924 GCA_035640755.1 Rhodopila sp. | reverse complement strand
TCAATGGCGACATCGCCGGTGTAGCGCGCCTTGCCCGTGCCATCGACGATCGTGCCGCCGCGGATGACGATATCGTGCATCTGTCCAGTTCCCTGCCTGCTCTGCCGGAACTGTCGCCCAAACCTCCGCGCGATGCAAAACGGGCCGGTCGTGTCGACGCTGCGTCCCGGCCTTTGCATCTCTCATAACGGTCAAGAAACACCTGCTCTCCCGCTCCCGCTGCGGCGGCACGAAGATACTTTGCCGAAACCAATGTTCACGACCATGTTGACTGGCTCAGCATTTCGTTTCTCGCTCCGCCGATTGACAACGTTGCCGCGCGATTTCCAAATCACCCGCGATCCGCCTGAGGCGCCGCGCACCGGCACGCGATGCGGAGCGAGCGGATCCAGGGGGAATCGCCATGAAAATGAAACCGACAGACGCCATCTGCGCGCTTTCGCTCGCCGTCGCGAGCTTCATGATGCCGGCACACGCCGCATTCGCGCAGGCGCAGTCCGCCGGCGCGCCGCCGCTCGCAGGCCCGCCATCGCCCGAGCAGGTTCAGCCCTGGGGCCTGCCACCCCCGCCGCCAGGCATCGGCCCCGTCACCCTGTTCGCCGACATCCACGACCAGCCGCAGGGCAAGTTCCTCGAAGGCGGCGCATTCGATACGAATGGCAATTTCTGGTTCGTCGCAATCGACACCGGCTGGGTCTCCTACCTGACCCCCGACGCGAAGCTCGTCCCCGCGTTCAATTGCAACCAAGGCGAACTGGGCCCGCCCTGCGAGCCGCAGGGAACCCGTTGGCACGACGGCAAGCTCTACGTCACCACGCGCCACCTCGGCATCCTGGTCTACGATCCGCAGACCAAGAAGGTCAGCTCCCT
Organism: Rhodopila sp.; assembly: GCA_035640755.1. Classification (GTDB taxonomy): domain Bacteria; phylum Pseudomonadota; class Alphaproteobacteria; order Acetobacterales; family Acetobacteraceae; genus Rhodopila. The sequence goes on along the minus strand of DASQVN010000799.1, from coordinate 4,054 downwards.
CGTCAGCACTTTCCATAATGAGCTGTTCAAGGGGCCGAACGACCTCGACTTCGACGCCGAGGGCAACCTTTATTTCACCGATCCCTGGGGCACCGGACCCGGCCCGGACGCAGCCGACAAGGAAGGCGCAGTCTACCAGTATTCCAGGGACGGCATCCTGCGGCGCATCATTTCCACCGGCAGCTTCCCAAACGGCATCGCCGTCTCGCCGGATGACAGCACGCTGGCCGTCGCCGACTATGCATCCAACCGGATGCTGTACTACGCATTCCTGAAAGGATCCAGGCCGGCCTGCGCGAGTTGCGGTAATGATCCGTCGCACACCACCTTCTTCTTCGCCACCGCAGGCAGCTACAACCCCGGCAACGGCGGCCCCGACGGCATCCACTACGACGTGCATGGAAACCTCTGGGCCGCATGCGGCATCGGCGGTGTCGTCGAATACGATCCGCGCGGCTTCATCATCGGCTTCGTGCCGCTGCCGAACGGCGACGCCGCGGCCACCAATTTCGCCTTCGGCGGTGAGAACAATCAGTACATCTACATGGAAGGTGCTGTCAGCGGCACCATCTACAAGTTCAAAGCCCCCTATCCTGGCCTGATCGGACCAGGCGGCGTGCGGATGGCGGCGCAACGTTGACGTCGAACACCGGGCAGCCGTGGCTGCCCCGCCGTCACCGGCTTCAGAACCCCACCTTCCGGCTCAACGCCTCGCGATCCGCGGCTCCCGCCGCCGGCGCGTAAGGTCGCCCTGTTGCCAGATCGATGATCTCGACCTGCCGGTCCGCATCATCCCTGATCAGCTGCCGCGCGCGGGCCTCCGCTGCATCCGGCGTCTCGAACCGCTCCAACAACCGTCCATCAAGGCGCAATTCATAAGGCATGCCCGCATAACGACCCCGCCCGCCGCCAGTTTCCGCGTCCCGATCGACAAGGTTTGTAGAAGCCCCCCGCAACCCTCCGCGCTGCATGGTGTTTGTTCCTTCCGGGACCATGCGTTTGGAACGAAGGAGGCCGACTATTGGCGAAAATCCGGGTCGCAATCACGGGCGTTGGCAATTGCGCGTCCTCACTCGTGCAGGGGATCGAGTTCTATCGTGAAATCGCCCCCGGTCAGTCCGTTCCCGGACTGATGCATGCCTCCCTGGGCGGTTACACGCCCGGCGATATTGACTTCGTCGCTGCCTTCGACGTCACCCATGAGAAAGTTGGCCGCGATCTCTCCCAGGCGATCTTCGCCCACCCCAACAACACCCACATCTTCGCTCAGGTGCCCCCATCCGGCGTCACCGTCCAGCGCGGCCCCACCCTGGACGGCCTCGGCAGGTATCTCCGCCAGATGGTCGTCGAGAGTGACGCCCCGCCGGTCAACATCGCCGAGATCCTGCGGCGGACCGAGGCGCAGATCCTGGTCTCCTATCTCCCCGTCGGCTCCGAAAAGGCCACCCGCTACTACGCCGAACAGGCGCTGAAGGCCGGCTGCGGCTTCGTGAACTGCATCCCGGTATTCATCGCCTCCGACCCGGCCTGGCGCGCGCGGTTCGCGCAGCACGGCCTTCCCCTCATCGGCGACGACATCAAGTCCCAGGTCGGCGCCACCATCCTGCACCGCGCCATCGTCAACCTGTTTCGCGAACGCGGTGTGCGCGTGGACCGCACCTATCAGCTCAACTTCGGCGGCAACACCGATTTCGCCAACATGCTGGAACGCGAGCGCCTCGAATCCAAGAAACTCTCCAAGACCCGCGCCGTCGCCAGCCAGCTCGGCGCCGAGCTCGCGCCTGAGAACATCCATGTCGGCCCCAGCGATCACGTCCCCTGGCTCACCGACCGCAAATGGGCGCATATCCGCGTCGAGGGCACCACCTTCGGCAACGTCCCCCTCAATTGTGAGCTCAAGCTCGAGGTCTGGGACTCCCCCAACTCCGCCGGCGTGGTGATCGACGCCATTCGCTGCGCCCGCCTCGCGCTCGACCGCGGCATCAGCGGCGCGCTGAGCGGCCCCTCCGCCTGGTTCATGAAAAGCCCGCCCGAGCAGTTCACCGACCACGAGGCCCACGCCCGCACCGAAGCCTTCATCCACGGCTGAACTGTGCTCCTGCATCTGGTCCGCCACGCCCACTACGCGCAGTTCGATCAGGCCCTCGGCGGCCGCGAGCCGCATGCACTCTCGCCCGCCGGGCAGGCCCAGGCCGCCGCCCTGGCCGGCCGCTTCGCCCGCCGTCCCGTCGCTTCCGTCACGTCCTCCCCGGTCCGCCGCGCCCTCGAGACCGCCGCCCTCATCGCCGCCCGTCTCGGCCTGCCCGCCGAGCCCGACAATGCCTTCAATGAGATCGATTACGCCGGCTGGACCGGCCGCCGCTTCGCCGACCTGGACGGCGATCCGGCCTGGCGCGCCTGGAACGCCTTCCGCAGCACCGCCGGCGTCCCCGGCGGCGAGACCATGCTGCAAGTCCAGGCCCGCGCGATCGGAGGGGTCACACGTATCGCCGCCCAGGCCGGCCCGGAAGCCGTCATCGTCACCCATGCCGACGTGATCAAGGCGATCCTGGCGCATTTCCTCGGCGCCCCGCTGGACCTGATACACCGGCTCGAGATCGCCCCCGCCTCCATCAGCCAGGCCATACTCACTCCCCAGGATGCCCGTGTCATCGCCGTCAATTGCCTGGCCTGGGATGCCCTGGACTGAAACACACCAAGCTGAAGCGCGCACGACTGACTCACGCCGCCGGCCGTTCCGTTGTCAAATGTACCACAAACACCTGCCCGCTGATTGCCTTTTCCGGCGCAACGGGCGATTTCGTTAACGGTTCCTTTACCGTTCCTGCTTACCATCGCTCGGAATAGGAAGCAGGAGCCGGTAGATGCCAGCACGACAGAGCTCCGCCGCAGCCCTTTGTCGGCCAGCGGCAGCCGGCGGCGTTGCCCGCCGGTTCCCCGCCCCCGATCCGTTCCGCCCGTGCCGCTCGGCAATCTCTCCCCGGCGCGGATGGCGCCATGGCTAGCACGCCTGGTCAAACACGGCGCCTCGCCGCAGCCGCCCGAGAGGGGGCCTCCGATCTGGTCGAGCATGCCTGGTTCGCCCTGCGCCGGCCACGCTACCTGATCCGCTGGCTGACCGGCCTCAGCTTGGCCGTCTCCCTCGGTACGCTGTTGCTTGGCGTCGTCCTCCTGCGGGACCTGCATCACGACGCATGGCTGAAGGCCGTGCAGTCATCCGACAATCTGGTCCGGGCACTCAGCCGGGACATCGCCCGCAATATCCAAGTGTACGATCTTTCGCTGCAGGGCACACAGAGGGCCTGGGCCGACCCGCGCGTCCACGCCATGGACCGCGACCTGATGCGGATGATCACGTTCGATACCTCTGCCACGGCTGAATACCTGGGCACGATGTTCATTGCCGATGCCGCCGGCGACGTGATCATGGACCCCACGGGTGCAGACGAGGGCATGATGAACATGGCCGACCGGCCATACTTTCTGGTGCACAAGCAGCAGCCCGATGCCGGCCTGTACGTCAGCCGCAGCTTCGAGGGCCGTCTGCTTCATGAGCCGATCATCGCCCTGACCCGGCGGATCACCAACCCGGACGGCAGCTTCGGCGGCATTGTCGAGGGCGCGGTGCGCACCTCCTACTTCCGCGACCTGTTTGCCCCGCTCGATGTCGGCACCAAGGGCTCGATCGCGCTGTTCCGAGATGACGGCTACGTCATCGTGCGCCGCCCGTTCCGTGCCGAAGACACTGACCGGTACATCGGCGACCGGCCCTCCTTCGCACAGTGCCGCAGCGGGCCTCATACGCATTTCGTCGGGACCGCCGCGCTCGATCAGGTCAGGCGCATCTACACCTGCCACCGCGTCGAGGGCCTGCCGCTGATCCTCGGCATCGGTCTCGCCGTGGATGACGTGTTCGCCCAGTGGCGGCACAAGGCGGTCAGCCTGGGCGTCATTCTCGTCCTGCTCTGCGCCGCCTCCGTCGCCCTGTCGCTCTCGTTCCGGCGGGAGATCATCCGCCGCCGTGCCGCGGAACTCGATCTGGTTGCCGCCGCCA